>DATBUB010000454.1:0-3690 GCA_036516555.1 Bacillaceae bacterium | reverse complement strand
CTATTCTTTATTTTCCGATTGCTCTCCACGCAGGACCACCTCCATTCTTTTTGTATCACCCTATATGTATGCTAACAACCGCCCAACGTTTCCCGAACATGCTTGTTGCAGGGCATAAAAAAAACCGCCTGGACTGGCGGGTTTTCTTTTAAGGATGTACTTTTTATCAGTTGGCCAAAATATGATATCCCGAATCGACGTGTACATTTTCTCCGGTAATTCCCCTGGAAAGATGGCTGAAAAGGAATACCGCTGCGTCACCGACCTCTTCCTGGGTCGTCACTCTTCGAAGAGGAGCCTTTTCTTCAATTTCTTTCAGAATGCTGTTGAAATCGCTGATTCCTTTGGCCGATAGCGTACGGATCGGCCCAGCAGAAATCGAGTTGACACGTATGCCATATTTACCTAAATCATTTGCCAAATACTTTACACTGGCATCCAGTGAAGCTTTTGCCACACCCATGACGTTATAATTCGAAACGACACGTTCTCCGCCTAGGTAAGTGAGAGTTACGATACTGCCGCCCTCGGGCATGGCGTCGATCTTTTGGATGGCTTTTGCCACCGCTGTAAGAGAATAGGCACTGATGTTGTGGGCAAGCATGAAGCCGTCTCTTGTCACATTTAAATAATCACCCGAAAGCTCCTCTTTGTTGGCGAAAGCAATACAATGGGCGATGCCATGAATGGGTCCGGCCAAGTCTTTAATCTGGCTGAAGCAATTTTCAATATCTTCATCCTTCGTCACGTCGCAAGGAAGGACTGGGTAGTCGCTTCCATCAAGGGAATCGGCGAGTTCCCGCACGCTCTTTTCCAGCCTTTCACCCGCGTATGTAAAAATCAAGTCAGCACCGCTTTCATGCAGGGAACGGGCTATTCCCCATGCAATGCTCCGTTTATTCGCTACACCCATGACTACAAACGTTTTGCCTTTTAAAGAAAGATTCATCCTTATATCCCCCTGGATTATTACATGTTATTAATACCTAGTACTAATCATACATGAAAGCTTTTCTTTTTGTAAAGGGCATGCGGTGAAAACGAACGAATTGTTCCCGCAGAAAGAGACACGGAACCATCCATGTTGAGGTGGATCCGTGCCTTGTCATTCTGATTACATGTAAGCACCGCTGAATTGAAGCTCTCTCGTAAGTTCGTTTACATATTCCTTTGAACCTGTAACAATCAGCCTGTCACCCAGCTGCAGTTCCGTATCGCCGTGCGGAACAATCGAGTCATTCCCACGGAAAATACGGACAAAAATGACATCACCGGTAAACGGAAATTCGCGGAGAGTCATTCTTTCATAACGGCCATTTTCCATTTTGATTTCATAAAGAGCCGTATCTTGATTTGTCATGATGGAAGCGATATGAGGTGATTCAACAAGTGCTTTCATCAGGGCGGCAGTTGAAAGGATAGTGGAAAAGATCTCAATATCCTGCTCTTTGATGGATTTACAGAGATCAGGGCTTTCTATCCTTGCAACAACCCGTTCCACTTGTCTTTCTTTGGCTGCAACCCCCAATAGGGCATTCAGTTCTTCATCACCCGTCGAAATAAAGAGTATGTCGGCGTCAAAGGCCTCATGCTTTTCCAATTCTCCTTCCTGGTAATCCCGGACCTCCACTATATCAAAAGCGGAGTCCGCGATTGGCGAATCAGCCTTCTCCGTTTTTTTATGGAAAATAAACGTATCGAAATAGGCGGGATCCAGATCTCGTGATACTTGGAGTGTCAGTTGGTTAGCACCTATGAAGACAACCTTCTTCCTTTTCTCATGGCTATGTTCTGCAGGAAAAATCTTTTTGAAAAGAATCGGAGTAATGATGCAGGAAATGACAGCTACAAGAATAAAGGTACCGCTCATCTCAGGTGAAATCATATCCATCCTCTCGGCAATTTTAGCTGCAGCAATCACCAAGGACAAAGTGGATGTCAGCAAGAATGATGTCGCCAAGACTGTATGGCGGTCGTACCAGCGCTTAAGGAAAAGAATTGGCAGCCATTTGGACAGGAAGAGCGCAGCCAGCAGCAAAGGGATCAGCATGAGCATTTTTTTATCACTCAGCAAGGACCAAAGATTCAGGTCCACCCCCACCATTACAAAGAAAATGGGAATTAAAAATCCGTAGCCAAAGGAATCCAGCTGACGGATCATCTCCTGGTTGGGGTTTAGGAGAGAAACCAGGGTTCCTGCCAGAAATGCACCCAAAATATTTTCTGCACCCACTGATTCCGACAAAGCCACGAGTACAATAATCAGGGTAAAAATGGCCCTTGTCCCGATCTGGACTGTTCCTCTCGACAGGCGGTGAATGATGTTCCGGCTCTTGAACCGGATGCCAACGATATAGAATAGGAGACCGGCCCCAAACAATACAAGAAGCAGCCACATGTTTCCCCCGCTTCCCGATAGAGATACAAAGACAGCCAGCAAGATCATCGTTGCAAGATCTGCTATGACGGCAATGAGGAGGATAATTTGTCCGATCCCCGTTTTCATAAGGTTGGCCTCTTTCAGCGTAGGGACCACAACGCCTAGAGAAATAGTGGAAATGATGAGCGTCATCAAAAACACGTTGTCGATCAGGCCGGCTTTCACAAACAGCCAAGATAACAAGTAAGATAAAATGAAGATGCCCGAGAAAATGATAAAGGAAACAGCGAGCCTGTTGGGCTCTGTCTTGCCGTTAGGCATCAGTCCCCTCTTTTTCCCTGCAGAAAAAGCCGAGAAATCAATTTCCACCCCGCTGAGAAACATCAAAAAGATAAATCCCAGGGTCGATAACGTATCAAGCCACATTCCATGCTCAATAACATCTAAACCGCTTTTTCCAATAATAAGCCCCATTACGATTTCTGCAATAACAACCGGAATGAAGGCCAACCGAAATCTGTGAAGCAGAAGCGGGGTCAAAAATGCCGCAACAAGTACAATGACTAGGGAAATCAGTGATGGTTCATGTTCCAAGGAGGATCCCCGCTTTCTTATTAATGAACTAAATAACTCATGAATAATGTAGCAAGTCCAAAGTAGATCAGTATCGACGTAATATCATTCATGGTCGTGATAAAGGGACCTGAAGCGACGGCAGGGTCTATTTTTAATTTATGCATCAGCAATGGCACAATCGATCCTGCCATTGTTGCAACGAATAGGGACACTACGATAGATATACCGACCAAAAAACCGAGAAAAAGCTCCCCTTTCCACAAAAACACCACAATTGATACGGCAATTCCGCAAATGGTTCCGGTAATGAGGCCCGTACCAGCCTCACGGAGAATCAATTTCAGTTTGCTGTCTTCCTCTAATTCACCAGTGGCAATCCCCCTGACGGCTACAGCCAGAGCCTGGGTCCCTGTATTGCCGGCCATGCCCATAATCAGAGGAATAAATACAGCCAATATAGACACCTGGCTTAAAGTGTCAGTAAACCGGTCGACGAGGCTAGCCGTGAACATTCCGAGAAACAGCAGAATCAGGAGCCACGGGAGCCGTTTTTTGGCAGCTGCCAAAGGATTCCGGTCAACCGAATCTAAATCGGAAACACCCGCCAGTTTTGAGTAATCATCGGACGCTTCTTCATCAATAACGTCGATGATGTCATCGACTGTGATGATGCCAAGCAAATGATTTTGAAAGTCTATGACAGGCAACGCCAGCAAATCGTAGTCCCTCATTTG
>DATBUB010000453.1:0-3030 GCA_036516555.1 Bacillaceae bacterium | reverse complement strand
TCCCATTGAATGTATTCGTATGATGGATAGCCGAGTGTTTCCATCCTTGTGATCCGCGGATCTTCAAAATCCAATATCTTCGCTCCTTTCAACTTCATGACTGAACTCAATAGCGTCACCCCTACCACAAAACGGACAATTGTTAGGTTCTTGATCACTCTTTATAGCAAATTCATTTCCGCAGCAGTAGACGTTGTAGACATCAAGCATCTTATTCACCTGCTTTCCTATCCTTTATAAAGCTCTAGATAATGCAATTGCGTACATAGTTATGTTTTCTGGATGGTTAATATTTAGTACTGCATAAGAATTGCATTTTGGACACTCATGCCAACCTCCATCTTTGTAAGGATCGACGTTAATAGGAGAATCACCAGACCAATTGCATTCTTCACAATTCCATTTAGCTATGATAATCACCTACTTTCTTATGTATTTGATGGTTTAGTGCCATCGTCATGACCAGGAACCACCAAGGGGGGAGTGGTTCCCGGCCATAACGACAGGACCAAGCCTGTCTTGTGTTTTTCTATGTCGAAGTGCTATAATGAAGTTACCTATGATAGCAGTAAGTTGAGTCGCCTCTCAGCTTGCTGCTTTTTTCTTTTTCTCGGCGATCATATAAGCCACGATGTACCAGATAATCATGACTACCGCCGGTATGCCCCATAAGATGAAAGCCAGCTCCCGATCGCTCATTTTATCTCCTCCATTGGCTCAAGGCTCAATCTTTCATATTCGTTCATCAGTTGATCCAATATGTGTTCTGCGTTAAATCGTTTTGGGTCTTTTAGGTGGAGCTCCATTAAGACTTTTGCGGTCAACCCCAGTTTCTGATGCTTTTGCAAATCCGCCAGTTTACCTACGCCCATAACACAAACCCTCCGATCAGTGTCATAATGCTTTGCATTAGTGCCAGACTATCGACTCCGCACAGCATCGCCACCATCATTTCCTTGGCGTTGGTGGCTTCCGCCCACTGGATGAGAGTGGGCACGTCCAATACCTTTTTGTCATTCTCCAGCTTTGAGATACAACTCCGTGACCGATGCAACATTTCTGCTAGTTTTTCCTGACTGATCCCTGCACGCTCCCGGCAATCTCGTAAAATTGCCCCGAAATTCAACCTTTTTCCCTCCTTATGTTCCAGATTGGAACAGTCTCAAATTGGAACAGTATTTCACCAAGTAGACTTGTAGAATAAGATTAAGAGATTGCTTGTATTGCCTTCTGGTTCATCCAGTTAATCAACGCCTGATACGGAATTCTAATCCTGTTGCCGTCTCGAATATGCGGAAATCCAGTATGTTCGGCCTGTTGAATCATTTCGTATGTTTTGGTTATTCCAAAACCCAGAATTCCCGCCGCTTCTTTGACTGAGAGCGTTTTTGGTGCATCTTGAGTTCCGTAACGGTCGAGAAGATTTTTGATGTCATTCAAGTGCTTTTCGTTTTCTTCCCGGATGATTTGGCGAATTGTATCTTCAAAGGACATTCAAATCACCTGCCTCTCACTGGATTCTTTCTTAAGTCGGTTCATGATGTAGGCTTGTCCTTTTGGGGTCACCCTTGTTGTCAGCCAGGTAAAAGCACCCTTGGAATTTTCTTTGACTCCCTGGGCGATTTCAAAATAGCCGCGGTCGATGTATTCCTGGTATGGTTCGTTCTTGTTGGCAAAGACCAGCTTCCAATCCCGGAGTTTCTGCCAGAGCCGGCGCTCGCCGGTAATGATCCCATTCTTAGAACAAAGCTTTGCGACTTCCCGGACCAAGAGGCTTTTGTCAGATGTCATGCACGTTTCTGCGAAGGCCACAAGTGGCTGCTGGCGAATCAGGGTTCTTTCGGCTACCATTCGTTTTTGTTGTTCTTCCTTTAGCTGCGTTGCCAGGTTAATGATCGTGTCCGGGTTGAGAAGCACTTCTTCAATTTTTTCAGGTGTCATATAGGCACCATGTTTTCTAACTGATGGTAGGACTTCTTTCTTCACCCACTTTTTGAATATCTTTGCCTCTGCCTTCCGGCTGGCGAAGATCAATTCATAAAGACCGGACTCGTTAACGATAGACATTTTTTGGGGTCTCCCCATGGTGTCGGTTAAACCGACGGCATCTTTTTCATCTTCTTCAAGCCTAGTCAATGCGTCTCGACTGTTTCGAATTTCTAAAATGGCACAAACATCTTTTGCTACAAACCACGGCCCATCTTCCTGGGAGATTGTTCTAAGTTGCTGGCCGCGAAATTCAAATAAACGTTGGAGTTGATCCATTAGCTCACCACTTTCTTTTTCTCAATTTCTATTTTAGAATTCGGATTTGATAAAAAAAGCTGATCCATTGGAACCTGAAGAATATTCGCTACCATCATCACCTCCTCTGGTTTAAACTTGTAGTGGCCTTTTTCCCTTTTCCAATACATGGATCCATTTGTAAGACCTAGAAGATCAGCCATTTCATCAATATTAAAACCCTTTTCTTTTCGCTTTTCTTTGATGATTTCAAGGTTGATTCTCACGCTCTCACCTCTTTTCAATATTCTATTTTGGATATCTTAACCAAAGTATACGTATTCCAAATTAGAAAGTCAACACTTTTTATATTCTTTTTTAGATATTATTGTTGTTTTCTTTTTTAGAAATTATAAAATGGTAGAAGATAGGAACTTATAGGGGGATCCAGCTATGGATGTCGGAAAGAGAATTCGGGAATTAAGAGAAAAAAGAGGTATGGAACAAATTGAATTAGCCAAAAGGATTAATATATCTCAAAGCAAAATGAACAAAATTGAAACTGGATTTCAGAAAAGGATTGAACCAGAAATACTTGTGGCACTTTCCGAAGTATTTAATGTAAAGGTAGATTATATCGTTGGCAAGTCGGATAATCCTTATTCACTTGAAGAAGCGGAATTCGAAAATTTCATCAACGATCCATCCTTGGAGCGTTGGTATAAAGAACTCCCAAAATCTAAAGAAGAAGATTTGCGCAAACTTCGGAAGATGTGGGAGATTATTAAAAATGAAGAATAGGCGAGG
>DATBUB010000452.1:0-3276 GCA_036516555.1 Bacillaceae bacterium | reverse complement strand
GGGCCCACTACCGCTGTGATTCCAGGGACAAATTCGACCGTTATTCGGTCCGCAAATGATTTAAAACCCATGATATCCAATTGTTTTAGATGCACAATGGCTCCTCCTTCCCGGGTTTGCTGCTGATTGGTTCCCTTATTTATGACTCTTTCAGTTTCCCGAGCGCCATTTGCGCGGCATGCTGTTCAGCTTCTTTTTTCGAACGCCCTGAACCCTCGCCGAGGACCAAATCATTCAGGAAAACCTGGGAAACAAAGACCCTGTTATGTGCCGGGCCTTCCTCATGGAGTATTTTATATTCCAGGGTGCCGGCTCCATCCCTCTGGACATATTCCTGTAATTGGCTTTTAAAATCCATCACATGAGAAAAAGCACCTGCATCCACCTTAGGAAACACAACCCTCTCCAAAAAAGACTGGACAACCTCAAGTCCCCGGTCCAAATACAGGGCTCCTATGAACGCTTCAAATGCATCGGCCAGCAAAGCCGGACGGTTTCTTCCGCCGGTCATCTCCTCGCCTTTCCCCAATAGCACCGCTTCTCCGAATTTCAATTCATTGGCAAACATGACAAGGGACGGCTCGCAAACAATCGCCGCTCGCAGCTTTGTCAGCTCACCTTCGCTCATGGTGGGGTATTTCCTGAATAGATATTGGGATACCGTCAATTCAAGTACGGCATCTCCCAAAAATTCGAGCCGTTCATTATCTTCATGTGGTTTTTTTCGATGCTCATTCACATAGGATGAATGTGTAAAAGCCTGCTTCAATAACGCTTCATTTTGAAAATGGACGTCAATTCTGCTTTGAAACTCCTTAAACCTGTTAGAAATTTTCCCGGAGTCTTTCCGGTCCCGATTATGTCTTCGCATATGCATCCACCTTGCAAGTGTGTTATTTAACGTAGAAAAGCCCCGTCGGCAAGCAACGGGACATGATCTTTACTCCAACGACTTACGCATTACTTTTTATGTAATTCACAGCGTCGCCTACTGTTGTGATTTTTTCAGCATCTTCATCGGAAATTTCCATATCAAACTCGTCTTCCAGCTCCATCACCAATTCCACTACATCTAGGGAATCCGCTCCAAGGTCGTCTTTAAAAGAGGCTTCAAGAGTTATTTTGGATTCATCAACACCAAGACGGTCGACGATGATTTTTGTTACACGTTCTACTACGTCTGCCATTCGGTTCACCTCCCCTCATGCCATTATAATGGATAATTCAAGAAAGATAAACATTCCCTGCGCAATTATTCCTGCACGTTTCAGCGATTTTTTCAGGCGTACTTACATGACCATTCCGCCGTCAATATGCAGCGTTTGGCCAGTCATATAGTCTGCACCTTCCGAAGCCAGGAAAAGTGCAGCCCGGGCGATATCAGCCGCTTCTCCGAAACGTCCAAGAGGAATGAGTTTCAGCATAGCATCCTTTGCCTCTTCCGGAAGCTGGTCTGTCATATCCGTAGTGATGAATCCCGGTGCAATCGCATTTACATTAATACCGCGTGTAGCCAGTTCTTTCGCTGCGGTTTTCGTAAGGCCGATGACACCCGCTTTTGCAGCGACATAGTTCGCTTGTCCCGGGTTTCCGCTTACACCGACGATGGAAGCAATATTAATGATCCTTCCCGCTCTTTGTTTCATCATTTGACGCGTTACAGCCTTCGTGCAGAGGAATACACCTTTTAAGTTTATGTCAATGACAGCATCCCATTCCTCTTCCTTCATCCTCATGAGAAGATTGTCCCGGGTGATCCCTGCATTATTGACAAGTATATCCAGACGCCCAAACCTCTCTATCGTTTCTTTTACCATGGATTGGACAGAATCGCCATCCGCTACGTTGCACTGTACCGCGAAGGCTTCCGCTCCAATGGATGCAATTTCATCCACCACTTCATTGGCTTTATCGCGGCTGCCTGAGTAATTGACAGCAACCTTGGCTCCTTCCCTCGCAAAAGCCAGGGCAATTTCCCGGCCGATTCCCCGGGATGCCCCGGTAATGAGGGCCACTTTTCCTTCAAGATTCATCATGCTTCCTCCTTTAATGCCTCTAGGGCAGCTGCCAGGGTATCAGGATCCTGGACGGATAAAGTCCTGACTCCGCGGTTCACTTTTTTGATCAGTCCGGAAAGCACTTTGCCGGGACCGATTTCGATAAAGGTGTCGACACCCAGTTCGATCAATTTTTCCACTGTATCTTCCCAAAGGACCGGGGAGTACAGCTGTTCAATCAGCTTTTCGCCAATATCTCTGCTGCTTGTGACCGGTTCCGCCGTCACATTGGCAATCAGAGGGATTTCAGCATCCTTGATGTCCACTTCATTTAGGACGGACCGGAATTTCTCAGCAGCCGGTTTCATCAGACTGGAATGGAACGGACCGCTGACCTGAAGAGGGATCACTCTTTTGGCTCCAAGCCCTTTCGCTTTTTCACCCGCTTTTTCGACTCCAGCCACTGTCCCTGAAATCACAATCTGTCCCGGACAGTTCAGATTCGCCAGTTGTACGGGATCGCCGGCCGCCGTAACCTCATCTGTTGCTTTTTGCAGGAAGTTTCGGTCAAGGCCCAGCACTGCGGCCATGGTCCCCTCTCCATCCGGAACTGCCTCCTCCATGAATTCTCCGCGTTTATGAACTGCATAAACGGCATCGGAAAATGGAATAGACCCGCTTGCTACAAGCGCTGTATATTCGCCAAGGCTGTGGCCGGCCGTATAATCAGCTTTAACACCTGCTTTTTCAAGGGCTTTCAAGAGAGCAATGCCGGTTGTCAAAAGGGCCGGCTGTGCATTTGTGGTTTTGGTCAGTTCCTCTTGCGGTCCGTCAAAGATAATGGAAGACAATGAATATCCCAATTTCCTGTCCGCTTCCTCAAAGAGTGCATTTGCCTGATCGTCCGCTTCAGCGATGGCCTTTCCCATTCCTGGTGTCTGTGATCCCTGTCCGGGAAACACAAAGGCTGTTTTCCCCATATACTCCACCTCAATTTTTTCGATTCTTTATTGTTGTACTGCCGCCCTGATCTTGTCAGGAACATGATTGCTGGCCATTGTATGTGCCTGCCGGATTGCATGATAGACCGCATTGGCATTGGAGGATCCGTGAGCTTTGACTACAGTGCCCTTCAGACCGAAGAGAGCAGCTCCGCCGTATTCGGAGTAGTCCATCTTTCCCTTAAGCTGGAGCAGATCGGATTTGATCAAGCCCGCTGCAAGCTTGTTTTTCAAGCTGCTTGTCAGTGTGCCTTTCAGCATGGAAAAAATGGAGGCCG
>DATBUB010000451.1:0-1700 GCA_036516555.1 Bacillaceae bacterium | reverse complement strand
CAGAGACTGTTGGATGCAAAAAGGAAAAGAACTAAATAGAGCAAAAGGATTGCCCGGCACCTGTTGAAATGGCGCCGGGCAAATTGTTATGCCTGGTCCAGCCCTCGCTCCCTCAACGCATTTTTCAGTATAAGACGCAGTTCCCTCTCCACGTTGTTTTGTTCTCCATTCTTCGTTTTGGCAATGATCCGAAGCACAGCGTTTTGATCGGCAAACTCCTGGACCCCAATCACGCTTGGCCCTTCAACAATGGCTGGATGGGCTTTGCCAAACTCCCTGCACGACTCCTGAAGGACCGATATGGTTTTTTCCATATCCTCAGTGAATGGAATGGATATGTCAACCAAGGCCCTCATATTTCCCCTTGAATGATTGCTCAAGGATGTAATGTTCCGATTAGGGATAAAATGAAGCGTGCCGTCAAAGTCCCGGATTTGGGTTGTCCTCAGCCCCAATTGTTCAACTATCCCTGAATAGGAGCCTGTTGTGACATAATCGCCTACATCCATCTGCCTTTCCAGCAGGATGAAAAATCCCGTCACTATATCACTGACGAGACCCTGTGCTCCAAAACCCACCGCTAACCCTGCAAAGCCTGCACCAGCAAGGATACCGGCCGTGCTGATATTGAAGATTTGCAGAACCGTTACAAAGAAGATAAATATGAGAATGTAGGATAAGACATTTTTGGCCAGCCCTTCGAGTGTAAGCGACCGTCCTTTGGCTGAGGGATCATGCAGCCTATATTTTTCAAAAAGCCCATGGATGATTTTATTTCCAATTGCTTTGAAAACAAGGAACAGTATGTATATGACAAGCAGCTTAAATGCTGTTCCGCCTATTTTCATCATGATGGGAATCCAATTGATGTCAAATAAATCTTCCGTTATCTTTCCGTTCACCGTATATTCCTCCTGTCAAAAGCCCACAAACAGGCATTTTATTTTATTCCCGCCAAGTCTAATGATAAACTATTACATAATATAAGGATATTTTACCTTTTCTGCGCGAATAATGGATTAATGAAGCGGCTGATGGGGCAAAACATGGAAAGAAAGCCAACAGCAGTTGTAATGAATGTTTAATTAAATTTATTATAATTAAGTGTTGACAAATTTCGTCGCAATATGTAGAATTATGAATGTGAGGAAAGACATAGGTGAGAAAATCTTTTGATTTTCTCAATTACCAATACTATTTGGAGGGATTCATTTATGGCAGAACGTATGGTAGGAAAACAAGCCCCGAGATTTGAAATGGAAGCTGTATTGCCAAACAAGGAATTTGGAAAAGTTAGTCTTGAAGAGAATATGAAAAACGATAAGTGGACAGTGCTTTTCTTTTACCCAATGGACTTCACTTTTGTCTGCCCGACTGAAATCACGGCTTTGTCTGACCGTTACGACGAGTTCGAGGATTTGGATGCAGAAGTGATCGGCGTATCGACCGATACCATCCACACTCACTTGGCATGGATCAAAACAGACCGCAAAGACAATGGTCTCGGCGATTTGAACTATCCGCTTGCTGCCGATACAAATCATATCGTTTCCCGTGAATACGGCGTATTGATTGAAGAAGACGGCATTGCACTTCGCGGGCTTTTCATCATCAATCCAGAAGGTGAATTGATGTACTCCGTTGTGAACCACAACAACATCGGACGTGACGTTGATGAAACACTTCGTGTGCTTCAAGCA
>DATBUB010000450.1:0-6009 GCA_036516555.1 Bacillaceae bacterium | reverse complement strand
TGAGATTGAGCGATAATCCAGTGAGATTGAGCATTAATCCAGTGAAATTGAGCAATAATCCAGTGAAATTGAGCAATAATCCAGTGAGAATGAGCAATAATCCAGTGGGATTGAGCAATAATCCAGTGAAAAATAAGCAATGATCCTGTGACGATAAACCAGTACCTTGGATATATCCCTCACTCCATACTAAATGTATATCTATTCTATTAACCACACCAACAAACATATCAAAACCGGGGGACCCGCACGCCCCCCGATCCCCATGTTCACCTGCGGATTCCCATTGAAACAAGCTTCATTTCCAGGAATTCGCTCATTCCGTGGTGCCCGCCTTCTTTTCCGAAGCCGGATTGCTTTATTCCTCCGAAAGGAGCTTCTGCAACGGCAGGGAAGACATCGTTCACACCCACGATGCCATATTCGAGCTGTTCCGAGACACGCAGCGAGCGGCTCAAATTTTCGGTGAAAATATAGGCTGCCAGCCCGTAATCCGTATCATTCGCCATGGCGATGGCCTCATCCTCTTTAGCGAAGGGCATAAGCGGAATAACGGGTCCGAACGTTTCTTCCTTCATGACGAGCATGTCGCCGGATACATTCCCGAGTACGGTTGGCTGATAAAAATGGCCGTCAAAACCGCCTTTCCATTCCACTCCGCCGCAAAGCACACTCGCTCCCTTGGAAACGGCATCTTTCACGTGTAACCGGACTTTCTCCAAGGCTTTGCCGTTGATCAAGGGGCCAATCTCGGTTCCATCCGCGAGCCCGTCACCGATCAGCAGTTTCCCTGCATTTTCCTTCAGCTTTTCAGAAAAAGCATCCATGACGCCCTCCTGAACATATACACGATTGGCGCAAATGCATGTCTGCCCATTGTTTCGGAACTTGCTGGCCAACGTCAATTCTGCAGCAAGCTCCAGATCGGCATCCTCAAAAACAATCACGGGTGCATGGCCGCCAAGTTCCAGGGAAAGCTTCTTCACCTGTTCCGCGCTTTCCCGCATTAAGTATTTGCCCACCGCCGTCGATCCGGTGAACGTGATGAGCCGGACATCCCTATGGGTCAAAAATACGCGTCCGATTTCTTGGGCATCTCCGGCGACAAGGTTGACGACTCCGGCCGGGAGCCCTGCTTCATCCAATAATTTGACGATTTCAATCGCTGACAAAGGTGTTTCGGGAGCGGGTTTCAGGACGACGGTACAGCCTGCGGCAAGGGCAGGCGCTATTTTTCGTGCAATCATGGAGGAAGGGAAGTTCCATGGCGTAATCGCTGCAACTACTCCGACTGGCTGCGGCATGACCAGCATCCGCTTCGATTTCACGGAGGAGGGGAGCCACTCCCCGTACGCGCGGCTCGCTTCTTCCGAATACCAGAGGAAAAAGCTGGCGGCGGACATGATTTCGCCCAATGCTTCTTTGAGAGGCTTTCCCTGTTCCTGTGTCAGAAGCCTTGCGAGACGCTCTTTATGTTCCAGCAGCAACTCATGAACCTTATATAAAATCGAGGAGCGCTCGCGCCCTGTCTTGGAAGACCAGCTCCGAAAAGCCTGTTTCGCGCTCAAAACCGCTTTTTCTGCTTCCGAACGTCCTCCAGCAGATACCTCAGCCACTGTTTCAAGCGTGGCAGGGTTCAGAATTCCAACTGTTTCTCCGTTTTCAGCATCCATCCACTCACCATTAATAAAAATGCTTTTTTCATAGATTGGCATAAGCCCTCACCTCCATCATGGGGTTTCGACCGGATGTTCGGAATACGGCCAGGCAGGCAGCATCATATTAAGCGGTTTGTCTTTCCGGTAGCCAAGCACATACTCCGCCTGCATAACGGTATGGATTTCGCGTGTCCCTTCATATATGACCGGTGCCTTTGAATTCCGCAAATAGCGCTCGACCGGATATTCATTTGAATAGCCGTAAGCACCGTGGATTTGCACGGCATCATCGGCCGCCTGATTGGCAAAATCGCAAGCCTGCCACTTGGCGAGGGAGGTTTCCCTTGTATTCCGCTTGCCCTGATTTTTTAGCTCGCCTGCCCTGTAGACCAGAAGGCGGCTCATATGCAGTCCCGCCTCCATTTTCGCAATCATTTGCTGGACAAGCTGATGTTTCCCAATCGGCTTTCCGAAAGTTTCACGCTCATGGCAGTACTTGACACTTGCTTCCAGACAGGCCATGATCAGCCCGCACGCTCCGGCCGCTACGGTAAATCGTCCGTTATCGAGAGCAGACATGGCGATTTTAAAGCCTTCGCCTTCCTTTCCGAGCAGGTTGCCCATAGGCACCTTCACATTTTCAAAAAAGATTTCTCCTGTATTGCCTGCGCGGATTCCCAGTTTTCCCTTTACTGCCTTGGAAGAGAAACCCTCCATCGTCCGCTCTACAATAAAAGCGGAGATGCCATGATGCTTCTTGCTCTTGTCGGTGTAGGCAAACACAAGAAAGTGGTCGGCAATATCACAAAGGGAAATCCATGTTTTCTGTCCATTTAAAATATAATGGTCACCGTCTTTTACAGCTGTGGTCTGCAGGGCCGCGACATCCGATCCGGCTGCCGGTTCTGTCAAACCAAAAGCACCGACCTTTATCCCTTTTGCCTGAGGAATCAGGTACTTATGCTTCTGTTCTTCCGTACCCCATTGCAGCAGAGTCATGCTGTTCAGTCCGGTGTGGACCGAAACCGCCGTGCGGAAGGCGGTGTCACCGCGTTCCAGCTCTTCACACACAATGGCGAGGGAGTTATAATCCATCCCGCTGCCGCCATATTCCTCCGGTATGCAGACACCCATCAGCCCGAGTTCGGCAAGGCGCTTCATAATGCTTTGATTAAAATATCCTTGTGCGTCCCATTCTCCGATATGGGGCATGATTTCCTTATCGACAAAGCTCCTGACGGTTTTTCGAAGCAATTCCTGTTCTTCGTTAAAATCAAAATTCATGTGAGGCTTCCTCCTAAATGGTTTTCTATTTTTTTGAAAGACATGATTTCATCCATGGTATAG
This sequence comes from Bacillaceae bacterium, assembly GCA_036516555.1. Classification (GTDB taxonomy): domain Bacteria; phylum Bacillota; class Bacilli; order Bacillales; family Bacillaceae_C; genus DATBUB01. The sequence goes on along the minus strand of DATBUB010000450.1, from coordinate 3,004 downwards.
CCCAAAGACAATAAAATTTCTTCCGTATGCTCTCCGGCATCCGGCGGATGGTGACGGACCGTGACAGGAGTACGGGACAGCTTTAACGGACTTCCGATCATTCTTACTTTTCCTGCTTTTGGGTGGTCGGCTGTTATGAACATGTTCCGGTGCTGAAGCTGCCGGTCTGAATCCAGGTCGCCCAAGTTCTGGATTGGACCGCTGGGTATATTCGCTTTCCGGCATTTTTCAATCCAGTTATGGGTTGTGCCTTTAAGCAAAGCTTCCTGCAAAAGGGAGACAATCTCACTCCGGTGCCGGACCCGGTCCGGATTGGTGCGGAAACGATCATCCTCAGCAAGCCCAGACCTCCCGATTACAGCGCAAAACGCCGCAAACTGGCGGTCGTTCCCAATGGCAACGACCATCTCGCCATCCTGTGTCCGAAAGGTCTGATACGGAACGATGTTGGCGTGATGATTTCCCAGCCTGCCCGGGATGTCACCGGACATTAAATAGTTGCTGCCAATATTGATAAGTGAGCTGACTGCGGAGTCATACAGAGACAAATCCAGTTTCTGCCCCAAACCCGATTTTTCCCTCTCTAAAAGGGCTGCCTGGATGCCAATGCAGGCGTACAAGCCGGTCAGCACATCGGTTATGGCAATCCCGACTTTTTGCGGCCCAGATTCCTCTGTCCCGGTAATGCTCATCAGCCCGCTCATGGCCTGGATAATGAAATCGTAGCCAGGCAGCTCTTTGTAGGGGCCGGTCTCTCCAAATCCGGTGATGGAGCAGAAAACGATCCGAGGATTGATGGTTTTTAAGTTGTCATAACCGAGTCCGAGGCGTTCCATCGTTCCCGTCTTGAAGTTGTGGATGACAACATCGCTTTTTGCAGCCAGCTTTTTGATCATTTCTTTGCCAGCTGTAGATTTTAAATCTGCCGTGATGCTTTTTTTGTTGCGGTTGGCACACAAATAATAAGCGCTGACCCCATCCTTGAAGGGGGGACCCCATTTTCTTGTTTCATCGCTGCCGCCTGGTGCTTCCACTTTGATGACATCTGCGCCAAGGTCTCCCAAAATCATGGAACAGAAGGGTCCGGCAAGAACCCTGGTCAGGTCCAGCACCTTTAATCCTTCCAATGCGCTAGTCAGCAGAATCACTCCTTTCTTTTTGCTGAAAATGAAAAAAAGCCAGTCTTCATCCAAAAAACATGTCGAGAATGGATGCAAACTGGCTTTCATCTGCTTGAACAATCCCGGTGAGGAATGATGAACAGATTGAACAGTTTTTATATGATATGAGGGTATTTCTTCTGTCATGCCTGGTCATGTTGGCATGCACCGGAAAGGCACTTGCACATGGCTTTGGCATACTCTAAGTGTACGATAGACAGAATGTTTTGTAAACGCTTTCCGTTTTTTTGGGTAAATCGAAAAATCCTCCGGAGATCAACGTCTCCGGAGGATTTTTTAAGCTGTATCTCCTTCAGGCTTCAAAGGAGCTTTGAAGTTGTAGATCGGCACGATGAACAGCAGGCCAATAATGAACAGAACAGCGGCCGCTTCAAACATGGTGACGATAGAGAACGTTTCCTTCAGCGGTCCGGCCACACTCATGGTAAGCACCATCGAGCCTGAAAAGAGCGGGCTCAAAATACCGTTCACACGCCCGATGAATTCCGCCTTGGTGTTTTGCAGGATCATAGTGTTGATCCCAATCTGGATGCTTGGCATGAAAAATCCGTTGATGAACTGGGCGGCCAATGTGATCCAAAGAGTGGTTGACCATCCGGTGATCGACATGCCAATGGCATTGGCGAGCATTCCGAACATCAGCAGCCTTTGAGGCGGGACGGATTTGGCGAATATCATGGTTACAGCTCCGCCGAGAATCATCCCTGCTCCGTTCACCATAAGGAGCCATTGAAGGTTTTCCTTTGGAAGGCCGAGGCGTTCCGTAACAAGAAAAATGTTCAGCGGGTGGATCATGCCGATGGCAAGCCCGGCAGCCATGAAACAAACGCCGAGAAGCTTCAATTCTTTCTTGGCCATTACATACTGGATTCCGCCCTTCATTTCGGTCAGGATGGATGTTTTTGGCTTTTCTTTCTCAGGCATATGATCTTTTGGAATAAAGATCAATGCAGCGGCAGACAGAAGGAAGGCAATTCCGGTAAACGTGATGGACGCGTGGATGCCCAGCTGCTGGTATACAAAAGTTCCGAGCATCGGACCCAAAATCATAAAGATGGCAAAAATGGTTTGATAAATGGACATCGCCTGCTGGATCAGTTCCGGCGGCAAATGCATCTTAAACAGCTTCATGCCGGACGGCTGCGAAAACTGTGAAAGGATCGCTGAGATCAAAGTTGCAAAGAAGACGATCTGCCATCCGCCGAAGATCAAGGTGACGAGAACGGCAAAGACCGAAATGGCACTTAAAATATCGCACCAGATCATGGTTCTTTTCGGACGCCAGCGATCTGCGAAGGCACCTCCAATAAAGGAAAAAATAAATATCGGCGCAAATTCAGCCACTGAAATCATAGATATGGCCAGCGCATTCCCGTTCGTTTTTTCCATGACAAAAAGGAGAACAGCGAAGTTCCTAACCCATATTCCAGTCTGAAGAAATAACGACGACATGAAAATGGCCTGGACAAAGCGGTTTCGCAATAAAGTTCCCATGTAGTTTCCTCATTTCATGTATTCAATTTTTGGAATCCTCCCATCCCCGCAGCTGGAGGATTCTGTAGCCTTGTTATCATAGCCTACAAAACCTTTCCATTCAAGACCCAAATTGTAAAAATTTCATGAGTTTGGGGTGAAGTGTTTAGGAATTGTTTTGGTGCCAGGCACCAAAACAATTCGGAAACGATTCGGACGATTCTAAATTGAGTCTAAGTTGTTCTGGTGCCTGGCACCACCGCAATTTAGACTCAATTGCCACTATTCAAAATTCAATCAGAGTTGCACGGGTGCCAGGCACCCACTCAATTCAGGGCCAGGCACCCACT
>DATBUB010000449.1:0-15281 GCA_036516555.1 Bacillaceae bacterium | reverse complement strand
CGTTTTGTTTCAAATCGGCATTTTTCCCTGCCATTTTTGACAGTTCCTTCAAAAGGGTCGGTTCCGATTTTGCCGGTTTAATCTTATACTCGCCTTTAAAGCGTACTTTTTCCGGAATATCTGAAAACAACTCTTCGACCGAATCCACTCCGATTGCTTCCAGCATTTCGGTTTTATCCTGTTCGGTCATTGGCAAATAGCGATGTTTGATCATGATATGGATTCCCCCATCCTAGTTTTTTGGACGTGAATAAAATGGTGTAGGTACTACCTTCGCCTTCAGGCGCTTATTGCGGATTTCCACTTCGAGTTCTGTTCCCGCTTCGCTGAAATCCTTTTTGACAAGCACAAGGCCCACATTCTTTTTCAGCGTTGGAGACTGGGTGCCTGATGTGACCAAACCGATTTCTTCTTCACCATGGAACACTTTATAGCCATGTCTTGGAATTCCTCTGTCAATCATTTCGATGCCGACACTTTTTCTTGGAATTCCTTCTTCCTTTTGTTTCTGAAGTGCTGACTTGCCAATGAAGTCGGCCTCTTTACCAAGTTTCACAGCAAAGGCGAGACCCGCTTCGAAAGGCGTGATATCCTGGGAGATTTCTTGGCCATACAAGGCAAGATTAGCCTCAAAGCGCAGCGTATCCCTTGCGCCCAGTCCGCATGGGATCAATCCGTCTTTTGCACCGGCTTCAAGGACATCCTTCCAGATTTTCACCGCATCCTCTGACCTGCAATAGATTTCAAAACCATCTTCTCCGGTATACCCTGTACGTGAAACCAGTGCAGAGGACCCATTCAGGTCCACACCCGTTTTAAATTTGAAAAATTTGATTTCGGACAAGTCTGTATTTTTAGCCAGTTTTTGCAGGATTTCTTCCGCTTTTGGCCCTTGGACTGCAAGCAATCCATATTGGTCCGATACATTCTCCAGCTGTGTATCACCCTCGGCATGCTGCTTCAGCCATTCAAAATCTTTTTCTGTATTGGCAGCATTCACGACAAGCAAATAGTCGTCTTCCCCCAGCATGTATACGAGCAGGTCATCTACGACACCGCCGTTTTCGTAGCACATGGCCGTATACTGTGCACCGTTTGGCTTCAATTTGGACAGGTCGTTCGTCATCATTTTTTGGAGGAACTGAAGGCTGTCCTTTCCTTTGACCGTGATTTCCCCCATATGAGAAACGTCAAAAATTCCTGCTTTCGTTCTTACAGCTTCATGTTCATCCTTGATGCTTGAAAATTGGACAGGCAAATCCCAGCCGCCAAAATCAATTGTTTTTGCCCCATAATCCTTATATACGGGAAACAGCGGAGTGCGTTTTAGTTCTGACATTTTTCTTCCCCCTTTTTTTGGATGATTGGTATGTATATAAACAACAGGCACACAAAAAGGACAGAGAAGTCCCCTAAAAAACAAGGATTCTCTGTCCTGGCACCTGAAAGTTTACCGTAACGGCTTTCCCCTTTGGTGGCTCCTGTAAGAATGGGAGCACTCTCCAGAGTCGCGTCAGACAAGGGTCTTTTTGCCTGAGAGATTCACAGCATCGGCTGCTTGCTCCTTCGGCGCTGCATGGCAGTCTCTCCCCTTGGCATCATTCGCCTATATTATACTTGAAAAATGGCCATAATAAAGTGGCACGAATCACAATGGCGTAAGCACTTTCAATATTACCTTCATCCTATCATCATTTCACTCTTTCATCAATCTTTTTCGAGAAACATAAGGAGGGGCAATTGTGGCCGTTAAAATAAACTATGATCAGACATGGCAGGAGGGATTCTTGCAGCGCTTGGAAAAGGATGGCCCATGGTGCAGCCGCGACCTGTTTGAACTTGCAGTACAGGCAGAAGAGCACTTGTCGGTACCGGATTTCGAAGGTCTGATGGCTCCAAGGTTCCTCCCTCAGCTGACGCCTCTGCCTCATCAGCTTGAAACAGCCAGGCAGGTCGTTGAAAACATGAACGGCAAAGCGATTCTTGCCGATGAAGTCGGGCTAGGAAAGACCATTGAAGCGGGTCTGATATTAAAAGAATATATGATTCGCGGACTTGTTAAAAAAGCGCTGATTCTGGTGCCCGCATCATTGGTTTCACAATGGGCGTTTGAATTGAACACGAAATTCCATATTCCTGCCATTGCACAGAGAAAAAGCTATGTGTGGGATCAATACGACTGTATCGTTTCCTCCATCGACACAGCAAAAAGGAGCCCGCATCGTGAAAAAATCATGGAACAGCAGTTTGACCTGATCATCATAGATGAAGCACACAAATTGAAAAACCATAAAACAAAGAATTATGAATTCATCCAGTCCCTGAAAAAAAAGTTTTGTCTTCTGCTGACCGCCACACCCATCCAAAACAGGATTGAAGAAATTTTTTACCTAGTGTCCCTCCTCAAGCCCGGGCATTTGGGAAGTCAAAGCGGGTTCCTGGAAAAGTACAAAAACAAAGAACTGTCCGTCCAAGAAAATGAACATTTGCGCAGCATTGTCAATAAGGTGATGATCCGAAACAGGAGGGCCGATACCGGCATTGAATGGACAAATCGCCATGTCCAAACGGTCCCCATAGAGTTCACCAAGGAGGAAAGGGAGCTGTATGATGCGATCGACTCGCTGCGTAACTTACAGTCGGGATTTGCAGCAGGCGGATTTTCGCTCATCACACTTAAACGGGAAGCGTGCAGCAGCCGTGAGGCGGTTTATTATACCTTGAAGAACATGCTGAAAAAATATGAAGACCCATCGTCCGAGTATATGGAAGCGCTTAACGTTCTTCATGGAAAGATTCAGGCGGCCGTTCAAAATTCAAAGGCAGAAAAAGCATTGGAACTGATCAAGATGATCGATGATAAAGTGATCATTTTCACTGAATACCGTGCGACACAGCTATATTTGCAATGGTTTCTTCAGAAACACGGAATCACCTCCGTTCCTTTCAGGGGCGGTTTTAAAAGGGGCAAGAAGGACTGGATGCGCGACCTGTTCAAAAATCATGCCCAGGTCCTTATTGCTACAGAGGCGGGCGGCGAAGGGATCAACCTCCAATTTTGCAGCCATGTGATCAACTTTGATCTGCCCTGGAATCCCATGAGGCTGGAACAGCGGATTGGCCGTGTCCACAGGCTCGGACAGACAGAGGATGTTCATATTTATAATTTCGCGGTGAAAAACACGATTGAGGACCATATTTTAAGTCTGCTGTACGAGAAGATACAGCTCTTTGAGAGGGTTGTGGGTGAATTGGACGACATTCTTGCAAAGCTTGATTTTGGCAGCATGGAAGAACACTTGCTTGACATTTTCCAGCGATCCAGGTCTGAAGGTGAGATGAAAGTGAAAATGGCCAATCTGTCCGCCATGATTCACCTGGCGGGAACGGTCGGAAAGGAGGGGGACAGCCTTGCTTCAGGAGGAAATACATCAATATCTTGAACGATTTTTTTCTGCAAATGACTGTACCATTGAAGAAAACGGACAAGGTGTGCTTACCGTTCAATTGTCCGTTGACATGGATAAGGAACTCATGAACCGCCCCTTCTACTGGACGTATCTCGAAAAAACCGGGGGCATCCCCAATCCGATGAAGGTAACCTTCATCACAAATCCGGAATCGGCACCGGATATCAAAGGGGAGACCGTTCACTTTGGGGCTCCCCGCCTGCACCAGATTTTTATGTCGGCAAAAAAATTGGCTTCCTATATAAGACTGTACGAAGAACCTTCCTTGATCGGGAACAGACAAATCCCGCTGCATCCGTGGCTGAACATCAACGCCAAGATTTCTTATCAATGTGACCGGAAAAGGGATGTCTTGAAGTCGTTCGGGCTGAGCCTCATCAATGGGGTCCTGATCGAGTCCTTCCACGAGAAATTAAGAAAGCTGTCTCTTACACCCAAAATCCCGGATTATTGCTTTACAATTTCCCCTATCATCAAACCGGCAAGCGGCCTGAAAAGGCTGGAATCCCATATTACGTCCGACATCTTGAACAGCGATCACGCATGGGCGGACGAGGCCAAAAAAAGATGGGAGGACGATATGACATTGCTGGATCGTTTTTATGCCGACCAGGAGGAAAAACCGGAAACATATGAAGTGGAAAAGCAGGCGCTTCAGGAGCAATACGAACCTTCGGTGAAAGTGGACATCATCAATGGCGGCATTTTCTACCTGGCCACCGCCCCCGCATAAAAAAGAAGGCGGCTGGCCATCAGCGGCTGCCCCTTCTCTTAAATGCCATTTTCAGTGAAAACGGAACAAGCCCGAACCACCTGTCCAGGATGGGGGGGCGGGATAGCCTCCGCTCAAGTTTCATCTGCTTTCGCTCCGCTTTCGGCAGCTCCATCTGCCTGAGTATAGTCTGGGTCAGGTACTTGACATACTCCTGTGTAGACACGTTTTGCACCGCCTTCCTTACAAGGCAGTATGGCCATTCTTCAAAGATTCATTCGCTGGGCAATGGCCTTAACCGCATCTTCGACAGAAAGACTTCCAGTGTCAACAATAGCCGAGGCACACTCCAAGTACAGAGGGAGTCTCGCTTTGTAGAGATCGATGATCTCCTCGGCTGATTTATCACGGATCAGCGGCCTGGAATCATCCCCTTCAAGCCGCTCAAGGAAAACCTCCGGCTCACATTGCAGGAACAAGGTTCTTCCGCTTTCCTTCAATCGTTTTCGGTTGGCTCTATCCAGGATAATTCCTCCGCCTGTTGTAATAATCGCCCCGCTGTCACCGATTCCGAAAAGGGCTTGTGATTCAAGTTTCCGAAAATACGTTTCCCCATGCTGCTGGAAAATATCACGTATCTTCATCTTCTCCTGCTCTTCAATCCACTCATCCGTGTCGATGACCTGTCTGCCGTAATCTTCCGCAAGTTTCTTCCCGATGGTTGTTTTTCCCGCTCCCATAAAGCCGATAATAAATATTGTCTTATCCATGCTGCACCTCTCATGCCATTTAATTCTCTCCATTATAATCTACAGGCACATGAAGTTCATCTTCTTTTGCAGGCATCTTTTGCAGCAGCTGCTCCGTTTCTCGATTGTAATAATTGCGCATCTCCGTCACGTAACCCCGCTCGGATACATAAATCGCTGAAGCCTCCACCAATATGAACACGGCCAGCATGGCAATCAGGAGGGCGATCGGCAGCACGGCCCCCTTTTCATTACGGTACAACTTGTTCTTCCTCCGGTTCTGAAATGAAAAAGCGTGCTTCCTCGCGTGTGCCGTCCTGAAACTCAACTGCCATGCCAATCCCCCTTTCCACGTCATAAAAAAGGACTGATTTCACGTTTTGCAGCACGATTTCGTGCCCTTTATCATTTACCTTCCTTCTAATGACAGAACCATATTTTTCATAAGTGATCACCAGATTGGTTCCATCTAAATAAACTCTTTCTCTATCCATATGCCTTTTTTTTATCTCATTCAATTCTTTTCGGAACTGTATGAGAAACAGGTTCCACTCGTAATCCTTCTCCACCGTCAGCACGCGGTCAATGGATACAAAAGTCTTCAGCATCAAAGGAATCAAAGATACGACAATGGAAAGGACAAATATTCCCATAATGGCTTCCAATAATGTAAAACCTTCCTGGTCACTCCAAGCATGACTGTTTGTTTTCATACCGGACGCACGCCCTCTCCTTTCCGCCTTCTCCCGCCTCATATGTCAATTCATACTGAACATTCCTGATGATTGTCCGTTCTTCCGATTCTCCAAGACCATGCACCTTCGCCTTTTCCACATGCTCATACAGGAGACGTGCAGCTGTCATTTCTTTTTTTTCTTCCTGCAGGCCGGCAAGCATCCTGAACATGAGGGGCAGCAAAGAAGCGGCCACGACCAGCAAAATAGCAAATGCAGCAAGCCCCTCCAGGAAGGTGAATCCCTTTTCATTCCGAGACAACAAATCTCCCCCTTCCGATGTGGGTTGTAAGCTTGATCTGCACCTCTCCCGATTGGAAAACAACCGTTCCAAATGGAGATATATTCCCATCAGGTGTTATTGTATATCTTGGAATGTTCGTTTCTGCTATCCTGTTGGATACTGACAGTTTTCTTCTGTACAGATACTTTCCCGTGCCTGCATCCATGGCGGAATATTCATTGTTCAGTCTGGAGATGGTTACATTCACCCGCTCCTTTCGGCTGATCGCATAGGAGTGGGCGTAATACAAGTCTGCTTCCAGCTTTGTGATGAACATCTTCTTGTTGACTTTGGTCCACAGAGGCTTAAAGGTATGGACAGCCAATGATAGGCTTACGGTCAATACAGATATAACCACCATTGCTTCCAGCAGTGTAAAGCCATCTTGGCCGCCGAGCGGCACCCTTTTATTTTTGTTCACTGACTCTGCCGTCGTCACCAAGGACCAAGGTATTTCCATTCGGGCATGTTAAGTCCGCCTCCCGCAAATAACCTGCCTCTATTAAACTGGCAAACGACACTTCTCCTATTCCCTCCATTTTGTATGCCTCCACCTGTCCTTGCACCATATGAACCAAAGCCTCGCACCCTTTTTCATTGATATTTGCACTGTGCCTTGCGACATTTGGGAGTGCTACAAGCAAGATCACCGTGATGACCAGCAGGACCACCATCATTTCAATTAGCGTAAAACTTTTTCTCCTTTAAGCCATTTCATCTTGGTTTCCCCTTTCCTTATATGGATTCGAGCATTTGAAACATGGGCAAAAATATGGACATATATATAGCCGCCACCATTACACCGATCAGCAGAAAAATCGCAGGCTGCAAAACAAGGAAGGCCCTTTCCGTTTTTTCTTCCAGCAGCTTTGTGCAATAGTTGCTGTAAAATAGGAGCTCCCTGTCCAGCTTTCCGTTTTTTTCTCCGTGAGCGACAATATCGATCAGATCATTCTCGATAAATCGAAAAACAGAAAGGGCCTCCGAGAAAGAATAGCCCAAAGTGAGCAATTTTTTTATGTCCCTCGCCGTCTCTTCCAGCAGAGGTTTAAATGATTGGGTTTCCATAATGGAGATGATTTCATTTGCGGAAAAGCCGCTTCTCAGAAGAAAGCTCCATTCACGTGCCAAAAATGCGGTTTGATGGAGTTTATAGAAGTGTTTAAGCAAGGGTAGCGAGGAATAAAAGCCTGCCATTTGAACGGCTGACTTTTTACGGAGGACTGAGGAGCAGCAGATAAAGAGGATGGCAAGGAGTGTGCCCGCAAAAAGCAGCAGCATCGGCATGCTCTCCATAAAGGTTAGAAAAAGAGCCATTCCTCCTCCCGGCTCATACCCCATGGATTCATAAAGCGGCTTAAAACGGGGAAGCAGCAAAGTCTGCAGGATGGTGCCAGCCGCAAGCAGGGCGAAAACAAGCAGCAAGGGATACTGAAGCAGCCGAAGGAGTTTCTTTTTTTCCTCCTCTTTGCGCTGTAAAAATTGACCTGCCTCCTTTAAGGAAGAAGATAGGAACCCATGTTTGTCAGCAAAAAACAGCTGGGTGCACACCTGGTGATCAAAAGTCTGCCGATGGAAAACTTCATATACCGGCACACCGCTCTGCAGGTCATTAAGCATGTTCTGAAACAGCGGTTTTCTTTTGTCATGGGTCCTGCCCAAAAACACCAATGTCTCGGAAATGGTAAACCCATTGTCGAGCATCTCCCCTGTTTGGACAAGAATAGCTCCCTGTTCACGCAAGGAAAGCCCCCCGATCCGCCTCGATAATCCAGCGGTTATATTCATCAGCCGAGATATAGCCAAGTGCAATCCCCTTTCTGATTAAGTCCTTTAATTTCGTATAGCTAAATTCACCCCCTTTGCCATCCGCTTCTTCTATAGCGGAGTTCAAGTCGGATCCTTCAAGTATTTCATATACACTTGCCCTTTTGGGGCGGCTGGTGTACCTGCAGAAGGGAGAACAGCTTTGCCCGCAAATGGGACATATCAGCGAGATCAGTCTTTGGGCTGAAACCCCGATGAGTGTTTGCTTCAAATCCTGAAGCTTCACCCCGAATTCCAGCAATCTGTATATGGCTCCTTTCGCGTCTCTTGTATGAAGGCTCGAAAGGACCAAATGGCCGGTCATGGCTGCCCGGACAGCTATATGCGCTGTTTCCTCATCGCGAATTTCCCCTACGATAATGACATCCGGATCATGCCGCAAAATGGCTTTTAAACCAGTGCTGTACGTTATTCCGGCTTTTTCATTCACCTGGACCTGCAAAAAGGCATCATTCTGCCTTTCTACGGGATCCTCCAGAGTGATGACATTACGGTTTAGAGCATGTCTTACATATTCACCTAGAGAGTACATCGTTGTGGTTTTTCCGCTTCCGGTTGGTCCTGTAAAAATCAGCATCCCATGGGAAAGGACGACAAGGGACTTCAACCGGGAAGCAGCCGATGGGAACAAGGAAAGATGGTCGAACAAGAACGTGAGCTTCTGGGAGAGTATGCGAATGACGAGGCTTTCTTTGGAATTGGCTGTGGGGAGTGTGGATATACGGAGAGATACCGGCATTGAGTGAACATGCATATGGAATGAACCGCTTTGAGGTTTTCTTCTTTCGCTGATATCCATCGAGGCCATGAATTTCAAGTGGGAGATGAGGCGTTCGCCTGCTTTTGGAGGGATTTTGTTCATGGACGTCAAAATTCCATGGATCCTCAGCTGGATGAGGTAATCGTATTTCCTTGGAGTAACATGAATATCTGTGGCTTCAAGCTCCAATGATCGGATGATCATCCGCTCGGCCATTTGTTCAATCGACATCTTAACAGCAACACCACCTAATTTCATTCTTATTTGGTATTATTCGACACGAACAGCGTTTCTCCTTCTGCAAACGGAGAAGAAAAGAAATCTTTTTTAACTTCCCGGCAAATGAGGTATAATATAAAGGGAAAGACGAACATCACGGTTTCGTCACAAAGAGGACTTGCACATATATTTACATGTGCAGCCGTCTTCCTATATAATAAGAAATTGATGGACAACAGGGTGCAAAGGAGGGATACATATGGATCGTATGTACAGAGTTTTGGGATTTTGGACTGGTATTTTTACAATTATGTTTTTCTTGGGCGGCATGGATAAGACAGCTCTGCTTTTCCTCGGCCAAACAGGATTCTTTGTACTGCTCGGTTATTTGAAACTTTCTGAACGGATGTATATGTATGTATTTGGGGCGTATTTGACCGTTTTCTTCGCCGGATTTACCTACTATACATTATTCCTGATGCCTCCGGGCGGCGGACTATAAGAGCATCAAAAAGCTTTCGGAGTCATCCGAAAGCTTTTTTCGTTCAATATATCCCGTTCAGGAATGGATTGTTGGCCTTTTCATCCTGCACGCTGGTGACCGGGCCATGCCCGGGAAGGACCTGTGTATCGTCCGGCAGTGCCAATAGCTTGCTCTTGATGCTTTGAATGAGCGTTGGATGGCTTCCCCCGGTCAGATCGGTCCGTCCGATGCTGCCGGCAAACAGTGTATCCCCTGCGAACACCGTGCCGATTTCCTTGATATAGAAAGAAAGGCTTCCAGGGGAATGACCCGGTGTTTCCAATACACGGAAAGTAAATGGCCCGATGGAAAGCTTCCCGTCACCCGCAATGGCATGATCGGCAGGCAGCCCGACAATCGGCTCAATCATGGGATAACGGATGGAGCCATTCAGGGAGGGATCGGTCAGCCAGTCATTTTCGGCTTCATGGATATACACTGGAATATTCCATTTATATCGCACTTTCTCAACCGCTCCTATATGGTCAAAATGGGCGTGAGTCAGCAGGATAGCGATTGGGTTCAATCCCTCTTCCTCAATCTCGGCATTCAACCGGTCGCCTTCCGATCCTGGATCGAAGATTACGCACTGCCGTTCTTCATTATACAGCAAATAACAGTTTGTCTGTATTGGCCCTAAAGGTATTTTTTTCCACTCCATAATCAATGCCTCCGATGCTCTTTTTGACCAGTGTATCATGAAGGCATAGTGAAGGAAAAGGCCGCACTCCTTTTGATAGCAGCTGAAAAATGGTGTATACTAATGGAAGCGGTCATAAAAGTGTCAAGAATCCAACTCGACAAAGCCATAAATTAGCTATAAAATAAAAGAGGTATATCTATCATTTTACATAGCAAATTGCTTGCTTTGAATTCTTTGGAAGGGAGCTATTTACATGGGCACAGCTATTATTTTCATCTTGGTTGCGTTGCTTGCGGTGTTTGGTCTGCTCAGCGCATTAAAAAACAAGAATCTTATTGGAATCATTTTTGGTCTTGGGACTGTTGCAGTGTTTGGCTTTTTCGGAGTCATGACGATTCTAAAATCAGGATTTCCACAATAAAGAAATGATAAAAGCAGGTTGGGACGCTTTCGTCTCAGCCTGCTTTTTTATTTCTCCTCTTTCTTGACCAGTTTGATTCTTTCCCCAGAATCCAACATCAGGAGCTCCTCAAGTCTATGGCCGTAGAGGCATACTGTACCTGCTGGCGAACAGGATAACGGCATATTGTCCAGCCCTGCAAAAAGCTGTTTAGATTCCCCGGAAGACACATCCCATTTCCAAAGCTGGAAACCTTCTGCATACTGATCGGCGGCACCGCTGTGTTCCGGTACTAAGGTGATCAACTCCCCCGCTTGAGCAGTATAGTCATAATAAGGAATCAGCCAATCCGAATACTGGCTCAAGCTTGGAACTTCAAAGCTCGACATTAATTCCATCGATGATCCGTAAAACTGATAATTCAAGGTTTCCCCTTTTTCATCAGGGATACTGGTGGTCATCAAGAGCCCGTCAAATGCATCAAATCGGAACACTTCCTCAAACAGGACCTCATGCTGGCCAGTTCCTTCCAATGGCACCTTTACCAAAGGGGCAAAAAAAGCAGCGTCTTCTTCTTTCCACTCCTGCTGTAAGAGCCAGCCTTCCCCCAGCCATTTAACAAACGGCTGTCCGGTTGAAATTGTCTGGAGCTCTTTAGAGTTAAGATCCAAATAAAACTGTTCAAATGACCAATCTTCATAAAATGCCGTAATGGCGATAGAAGATGAATCCTTCTCATTCCATTCATAGGCGAGTTCGTATGATTCGATGTCGGTAGTGTATTCTGCATTCCCGCTCAGGTCTGTGATGGTTATGGTTGCGGCATAGGTATTAGGGGCAGTGTGGATGAGTAATTTCTGGCGATTGGGATGCAGCAGAATGCTGACTATCGGGGCTTCCGTCTGAAATATTTCTCTCGATGCACCTGTCGTTATGTGATGGGTATAAATATGGTGTTTCCCTCCCTTGGCCGCGGAATAAAGAATTGTGTCCTCATCCGCCCAGCCGTATACCTTTTCAAAGGATTCACTGCCCAAAACAATCGGCACTGTCTTTTTCTTGCCCGTTTCTTCATCGGCAGGTGCCTTTTCTCGGGGATCCGGAAGGTTTGCTTGCTGGATTTCTTGGGTACAGCCCGATAGACTCAGACCCGCCGCCATACAAATGGACAGCATGGCCAGCCATTGATATATTCTTTTTAACACAGCTCCACCCCCTTCTCTATATACATCATAAACATTCGTACGTAATTAAGAAAGAAATGTTTCAAGTTTGTAACAAAAAAAATCCAGAAATACAAAATTCCCCTGCAGCTGTTGACTGCAGGGGAATTTGATGCGTTCACTCTTTGCTTCTAAAATCCGTATTTTCATAAAAGCGGAGCAGGTCTCCGTAAATGATTTTATCCGAGTACTCAAGCTCCTGTCGTGCACTTTCTTTGAAAGGTTCACATAGAGCGTCATCCACCTGCAGCTCCGTTTCCTTGGAATAACAAGTGTTTTCGGCATAAACGTACTCTTCCGTCACGAAACGGCCATCCCTGAAGACAACGAAATCACGGTGGTCTGGCGAGAATAGGTCTTCACCGAACTGAATGTGCTTTTTCGTATCAACACCCAGCAAATGCAGGAGTGTCGGTTTGAGATCAATCTGTCCTCCAACCTTTGAAATGACTTCTCCTCTTCCCTGGTCTGTTACACCTGGAATATGCACAATCAACGGTACCCTCTGCAGCTGAGCGCTGACAATAGGAGTCACTTCTTTCCCTAAATATTGTGCCATGGCTTCATTGTGATTTTCAGATATGCCATAGTGATCTCCGTACATGACAATGATGGAATCCTCGTAAAGCCCGTCAGCCTTCAACTTTTCAAAAAACTTCTTGATTGCCTCATCCGTGTAGCGGACGGTTGTAAAATACCGGTTGAGCGTTCCGCTCTTGGAATCAAACTCATCAATAAACTTATCCTCTTCATCCAGCTTAAACGGATGATGATTCGTCAAGGTGATCATTTTCGTATAGAAGGGTTTCGGCATATCTTTCATAAGGTCTGCCGACTGTTCAAAAAACGGGATATCCTTCATTCCCCATCCGACAGATATGTCGGGTGTGATATTATAATCCGTTGCGGAGTAAAAGCGGTCATAGCCCAAAGCTTTATACATGACATCACGGTTCCAAAAGCTCTTATTGTTTGCGTGCATCGTGGAAGTATAATAGCCTTTTTCACCCAAATTTTCTGCAAGGGAATCAAATTCATTTCCGGAATGCGTAAAGAAAACAGCTCCCCTGTTCAGCGGGTAAAGGGCATTTTCAAGCAGAAACTCTGAATCAGATGTCTTTCCCTGCCCGGTCTGATGATAAAACTGGTCAAAGTAATAGCTGTCTTTGATCAGGTCATTTAAGAATGGTGTAATTTCCTGGCCGTTTACCGTGTTGTTGATGACAAAGCTCTGAGTGGACTCCAATGACACGACAATCAGATTCTTATCTTTAGCCACTCCGAACATATCTTTATCGGGCTTAACATAATTTGCCCGGACATAATTGTCGATGTCTACGAGTTCACTTCCATCCGCCATCGCCCTTTGGGCAGAAGATTTGGATTGGAGGAATATATCATATAGATGATAGTTGTACGTACCGATATTTTTGACGAGCATTTCCCTGTCAAACGTACGGGTAAGGAGCTGAGGCCGCTCTGTTTCAGCCAGGCCGATATTCAAAAAGAGCATGGCGGCAGCAACCAGGAAATAAGCACGCCTGTTCATTTTCTTGACCGTGGTAAAACGATTGGCACCGCGCTGAATGCGGATCAAGGCATAAAGTATGAGAACATCGGCAAAATAAACAATATCGTACCAATGAATTTCTGAAGCAGCGCTGTCGCCCAAATCTGCAAAGTTGCTTGTCTGGAATAAAACAGGCAGGGTCAGAAAATCCGTAAAGAAGCGGTAGAATGCGACATTTGCGTACAAAATAAAGCCTATGACGGCACTCGTAATCAGAACATAGCGGTTTCTGTTTTTCTCCGTTTTGAAGAATAAAGAAATTCCAAAGGCAAACAGCAAAAAGCACAATGGATTGATAAACAAAATAAGCTCCTACATAAAATTCTCAATCTTGATGTTAAAGCTTGTTTTATAGACAATATATGTTTTGATCCAAAGCATTACAGCTGCAGCGATCGGCAACGATATACTGGCTTTCTTCAGCTTGTTCATTCCATTAACCTCCTGCTAACCAGCATGATAGCCTTGATGGCCATCACTTTTGTTTCCAAATCGTCTTAAAATTAAAAAGAACTAACGATTATCATAATATGGTTTTCTTAAAAAATCAAATGAACCGGCAATGTCCATTGAGAAAAAGAATAGCAATCAAATCTTATTCATTATCCCCACTTATTAGACGTTTGAAACCTTAATAGGTTTCAAGTTTGTCCTCTTTTTTCGAATTTGAACCTTTTGGCCTAGAGAAAACCACCCTCGAATCGAGACCTTAAAAAAACGGAAAAGGGAGGGACGAAACCGCCCTGCCCTCTTCTTACACTTATATCTTATTCACCGCAAGCCAGGCTGCACCTGTTACACCTGCATCATTTTCCAATTCAGCCACAACAATCTCCGTGGATTCGCCTACTGGTTTAAATGCAAACTTCCTGAAGTATTGTTTGACTGGGGAAAGGACAAGGTCACCTGCTTTTGACACTCCTCCGCCGAGAACGATCTTTTCCGGATTCAATATGCTTCCCGCATTGGCCAATGCCAGCCCTAGCTGCAGGGCAAGCTGGTCAATGGTGGATGCAGCAGGCTCATCGCCCATTGAAGCTGCTTCAAACACATCCTTGGCACTGATGACACCAGCTTTCTCGACCTTCTCTTTCAAAAAGGATGCGCCGTTCCATGCCTTGATATTGTCCATGGCCATACGGACCAGTCCCGTGGCGGATGCAACCGTTTCGAGACAGCCCGTTTTTCCGCAATTGCACAGGTATCCGCCTTCCGGAACCGCAGTCATATGGCCGATCTCTCCTGCTGCCCCTTTAGCCCCATGAACAATATCTCCGTTGACGATGATTCCTCCGCCGACTCCCGTTCCCAGCGTGATGCAGATCAAATCGCCCGCTCCCTTACCTGCGCCTTTCCACATTTCTCCGAGGGCTGCACAATTCGCATCATTGTCAATGGCTGTTGGAATTTGCAGGGCATCCTTTACCAGGTCCCGCAAAGGATATCTGTCTTTCCAGCCTAAATTGACTGCCTCAAACAACAATCCATTTTCCACGTCAACCGGGCCGGGAGCACCGACACCTGCCGACTGGAGCGCTTCATATGGAATTCCAAGGCTGTCCAGCTGTTTTTTCATTGAAGCTCCGATGTCCCTGATGATATGCTCCCCTCCGCCGGTTTTGTCTGTAGGGATTTCCCATTTATCCACCATATCTCCCTCAAGGGTGAAAACCGCCATTTTGACCGTTGTTCCCCCAATATCAATTCCCGCCACATACCTCTCCATGCTTGTCCCCTCCGTTATCATTCTCTCTCTTTATTACGTTCGCTTGCCATTTCGCGCTTTATGACCACCAGGGCCCTTTGCAAATCTTCTTTTGGCAGCAATTGAGAAAAATACAATTCCTTGATCTCTTCCTCCATCATTTCAAGGTCCGCCAGGCGGTTCCCCATATATACAAATATTCCGAATCGCTTCAGCAACTGCTGGACATCAAACAGCGTATCCATATGACCACCACTTTTGAAAAAATGTCATTAGGCAATTATCTGCCATGCTTATCTAGAAACTCTTTATATTTCTTATCTCCAGATAAGGAATATGCCCTTTCAGCATGTTCGACCGCCTGCTGCCTGTTGCCTTCATTGTAATACAAAAGGGCCAGATTATAATGTGCCTCATGAAAATCCGGATTCAGCTTGATGGCAGTTTCCAAATGTTCACGGGC
>DATBUB010000448.1:0-3207 GCA_036516555.1 Bacillaceae bacterium | reverse complement strand
CCGCCGCTTGATGGTCATGCCCTTCTCCGAAGACGGACCTCATCCTGAAAACTCCTTTTGAAGCGGAACTATTCTCGGATATGGCTTTCAGCATTTCCTTTGGCCCATGTTCCACTTGGAGCCTAAAAAAGATGTTCCATTTACCTTCTTGCTTCAACCCGGCTTCGAGCCAAAGGGAGGCAGGCAAATAGCAGTCATTCACTTCCCCCAATTGGAGTCCATTTTCAATGACTGATATATCCTTTACTGAAATACCGTTTATTCCTTCCGTTTTGATGCGTTCAACCTTTTCTTTATGGTCAATGATGACCGCCATAACCCGCACCTCCTTCATATAACTAATATGTTTAATTCAATGTGATTTCCTTGCCTTTTTCCGCCGATTCATACACGGCAGACAGCATTTTCATCACTTCCACCCCATCGCTTACGGGAGCGAGCACCTCTTTTTCCCCTTTGCAGCATTGGACGAAATCATTCACTTCATTGTCAAATGCCTGGACAAAATCAAATCCGGCATGATCCACCTGCGGATCAATATTCAGGATGGTGTCGTATTTCTCAGAAACGAGAAGGAATTTGGGTTCAATTTCCGCTCCGCCCTTATCCCCAAACATTTTAACCGAAACTTCATCCTGTTTTGCGTGGAGGGTAAAACTCACATCTACATAAAGGGACGCTCCGTTTTCAAATCGTATGAGAGCGTTCGTCAGATCCTCCACATCGTTCAATTCGGCATTATAATCGGAAGCCTTGTAAAAACTGAGATTTTCAATATGGCTGCGGTTGCCCAGTCTGGAATACATGTTTCCTGTCACGGTTACAGGCTTCGGCTTGCCCATCAGATACCAGCAAAGATCGATCATGTGTACACCAAGGTCAATCAGCGGCCCCCCGCCAGACCTTTTCTTGTCAGAAAACCATCCTCCCGGATTACCCAGCCTTCTAAGGATGGAGGCCTTTGCATAATAAATTTCGCCAAGATCTCCTCCATTGATAAAACGTTTAAGCACCTGAGTGTTGCTTCCGAATCTCCTGACAAAACCCACTTGAGCGACTTTTCCTGATTCTTCAGCTGCCTTTTGGACAGTCAAAGCCTGTTCCACCGTCATACTGAGAGGTTTTTCAACCAAAACATGCTTTCCTGCCTTTAACGCCGCAACAGCTATTTCTGCATGTGTTTCATTCCATGTACATATGCTGACGGCATCGATATCCGCTTCATTGAGCAGCTCCCTGTAGTCGGTGTACAGCCGATCCACTCCGTAAGCTTCCCCTTTTTCCGCCAGGCGCTTTTCGTTGATATCACATAAAGCCGCCAGTTCCACTTCAGGATGCTTGATATACGGGTTGATATGATACTCCGAAATAGAACCCAAGCCAATCACTGCTGTCTTTAACAAGACAATCCCTCCTATCATTGATCGATCACGAATATTTGATCACTTTCGTCAGTACCGTTGTATCCTTATTCAATAAATCCTCATAGGCATTCTCTATATCTTCAAATTGCACTTCCTCTGTTAAATAGGAGGAAACGATGATTCTGTTTTCAGAAACCAGCCGGAGATATTCCTCCACATTTCTCCCCTCTGTCCAACGGACAAATCCATACGGATAATCAATGGCATCCCTTTCATAGACAGGGTCATACCTTCCGGGTCCGCCTGCCCTGGATATCAGTATGGAAGCCTCTTTGCCGAACATTTTATCCCGAGGGAAATCCGGCTCAATATCCCCGACAATGACAACTTTCCCCTTATCACGAATCCATGAGAGGCTTTGCCCGGTAAGCGGGGAACGTTTCCCTCCCGCACAAAGCAGCACAGCATCGGCTCCGCTGTTCCTTTCCCCCGCCTGAATGGCGTCTTCCAATTTGGCCCGTTCTGTGAAAAGCTTGATATTGGGGTTCCATTCAAGCAAAGAAGTTCTTTCGCAGCTGAGATCATAAGCATGTACCTCATAAGCTGCTGCATCGGCTATCTGAGCAACAAGCTGGCCGATGATGCCAAGACCTGCCACAATCAGCTTTTCACCAAAAGCCAGGTCTGCTGTGCGAAGAGCATGAATGGCGATGGCCCCGATTCCTGCCAGAGCGGCATCCTTGGCATCGACGGTATCCGGAACCTTGGAACAAAGTGTAACGGGGACCAGCAAGTATTCTGCATGTTTTACATACGGGGCTCCATAGCATGCAACAAGATCCCCCTTTTGGAATCCGCTTGCTGCTTCACCGCATTCTTCCACGATACCCACTGCACTATAGCCCAGATTCATTTTTCTGCCCTTGCTGATATGGATCAGCGATAGTTCGGTTCCGGGGCTGATGACTGAATATAGCGTTTTTATGAGCAAATAGGGCGGCTTCAACAGCGGTTTATCCTCCGTGATGATTTCCACTCTATTGTTCTTAGTGACAACTGTTCTCAAAGCTCCATCCCTCTCTATACGTGTGTATTAATATTCAACTCCGAGAGCTTCGCCGTAACTCTTTGCAAAAAAATCTTGTCATCCATCAAGTCAGACAGGTAAATTCGCAGTTCATTGCGAAGCTCGCTCAACTCCCGCGAAGTCAATCCCAAATCGCTGTACAGCCTGAATGTCGGGATTGTTTCCCTGAAAAGGTGGTATCTTGACGGTTTTTGAACTAGCGATTTCCCCTGTTTCTCAGCAATCTTTTTCATGGCCGGTATACTAAGAGTTTCTTTTCTGATTGTTTCCTGTGCCGCTTCATCTGCCATAAAGTCAACAAATCTCTTCGCAGCCTCTTTTTTCATGGAATTCTTATTGATAGCCAGCCCTATGATCAACAGGAGAGTCTGGGCGTCCTTCAAATACGGAAGAGGTGCGATGTCATATGGAATCGAGTGGTCTTTGATTTCATTCAGACTAAAATAGGAAGTCACAATCATGGATACTTTTTGCTCCAGAAATAGCTGCTCGGCATCACGGTCGCTGTCTGACAGGAATGTTTGCAAAATCCCCTGTTCATCAAACAATTTTTTAATGAAATTCACACTTTCTATCAGCCCTGTAACAGGAAATTCTACACTGCCTGAAGGATCATATGAAAATTCAATCCTATTTTGGAGAAGGAAGATAGGCCATCTATTGACTGAAAGCGGGTGGAAATAAAGTCCGCATGTTCTGTTTTCTTCATCATCGACCATCAGCTGATTGGCCGCTTCCAGCGCTTCATCCCACTTC
>DATBUB010000447.1:0-1668 GCA_036516555.1 Bacillaceae bacterium | reverse complement strand
TTGCCTTTTTGTTCAGCACCCGATACATTGATGGACCCGATGGCGAAAAAAAACAAAAATAAGAACTTAAAGACATCACGTTGCCGTTTCATAGCTGTTATGACTCCTTTCGATATAAGTGTCTTTGACTATGTGATGTCTTTATTTTTTTCCGAAACCGGGCCGATTATCCAACATTACAATAAATAAAAGCCGATACCCATAATAAAGTAGGCAGCCAGCAGGGTTGCCCCTTCAAACCAGTTGGATTCACCGTCGTTTGCTATGACAATGGTGAGTAGCACAGATGTGGCCATCGCCACCATTTCCGGTACAGTAAACACAAGAGGCATGGAGACCGGGAAAAACAACGAGGCCAGCACGAGCACAGGCGCTACAAACATGGCGATTTGGAGCGTGGAACCAACCGCAATCTCGACGGCTACGTCCATCTTGTTTTTAAAAGCCATCAAAATGGCGGAAGCATGCTCTGCGGCATTCCCGACGATGGCCACGATGATGACCCCGATAAAGAGCTCACTCCAGCCGAAGCTTTCCCCGACAGCTTCAAAGGTATGAACAAGACGCTCTGACACAAATGCAACAGCGAGCGTGGCCAATCCAAGAATGATGATGGCCTTTCCTTTGGACCATTCAGGCTCTTCTTCTTCCACATTGCTGATGCTTTCCTGGGTTTGGTACACCCCCCGGTGAGTGACAAGCTTGAAAAACAATGCAGCCAGATAAAGAACAATCATGATGATCGATACGCCAATACTCATACTCATCGTATCTCGGTGATTCATATTCGTAGTGAACAATTCAGGAATGACAAATGCAATCATGACGGCAAACATGAGCAAGCCAGAGTTATGGCGGGCATCGAAAACGTTGAATTTCTGCCTTTTAAACTTCAAGCCGCCAACAAAAAAGGACAGTCCGCCCACCAGCAGCAGGTTTCCGATGACAGAACCTGTCAAGGAGGCAAGTACCACACCAATCAGTCCGGCTTTTAAAGCAAAGATTGAAATGATCAGCTCCACCGCATTTCCGAAAGTGGCATTCAGCAATCCGCCGATCCTCGGTCCCGCTACGATGGTCAGGCTCTCCGTCGCTCTGCCCATAAAGCTTGCCAACGCAATGATGGTCAGGCAGTACACGCCGAACATGGCCACATTGGGCCAATGAAGGAATGAGCCGATAACTGAAACCGGCAAGCCGATTGCAATCAAGATTGTAAAGATTTTATTCATCATTTTGTTCTATCCTCCCAACAGCAATGTCATTCTTCTGCAATTTCGAAAGTTTCCTCCACATCGATGGCATCCATTACCGATTGCACCATGGCGCAATTTTTCCTGGTCAGGTGCATCGCCTTTTCTATCTTGGGCTTATCAAGCCCTTTGCCCTTGATGACAAAATGCAGCGAAATTTTTTCAATCCGGTTTGCCGCTTCCGGGTTCCTTTCTGTTTCAGCCTGGATTTGGATATCGCTTACTTCAAACCTCATCTTCTCCAATATGTTGCGCAGCACACCTCCGCTGCAGACAGCTACAGATGAGACAAGAAGCTGATACGGCCTGAATCCAATTTCCTCATTTCCTGAAATATCAAGCCTTCCGAATGGCAGCTCTGTATAAAAGCCGCCTTCTTTCATTGAAAAATTCATTTTCCATTGCCCCTTTATCT
>DATBUB010000446.1:0-7810 GCA_036516555.1 Bacillaceae bacterium | reverse complement strand
AACGCAGCGGCTGAAAAACTGCTTCCATTATTAACCGAGGAAGAGCAAAGACAAGTTTCAGGGGGAACCTTAGAGCTAAAACAGAAAGGACAATAAAATATGTTAAATATCTGATAGCCGGATTTCCGCCAAAATGGGTGTGAGCCGGTTTTTTTGTCTATAATTGGGGGGCCAGAGTTGTTTGGGTGCCTGGCACCTGAACTATTCTGAATATTTGGGATTATTCACGAGTTGTTCGGGTGCCAGGCACCGGTGACATTCCACGAAAACAAAGGAGGTAGCTGGGGGAATGGGCGGAAAACATTTATTCTTGTTCGGAGGGAGTCCTCCTTTTACAAAGGGGATGGCTAAGCAATTCGCAGACATGGTGTTGGCGAGAGGGTCTTATGTAGCCGTGCTAGTGGTTGAGAGGGAAGGCTGGGAACAATATATGCCGCGTTATATTCAAGCATTAGTGGGCTTAGGAGTAAGTGAGTTTCGTAATTTGCCTCTGCCATCTGTGCGGGTTGAACAAGCCACGGAGGTTATTAGAGGAAGTGCAGGTGTGGTGATCGGAGGCGGAGATACGAATCAGTACGCCGATTATATAGTAGGGACTGCTATAAGTGATGCCATCAAAGAACGTTATGAGGCAGGGGTACCTGTTGCGGGCTTTTCAGCGGGAGCGCTCCTTAGTACAGAGGCGTGCGTCATTTCCGCTAAAGATAATATGGAAGAGGAGTTTCAGCACAGGCTGGGACTGGGATTGCTGTCTGATGTAGTGGTGGCGGTTCATTTCTCTGAATGGGGCGATGAAGCACATTTGAGGGAAGCGTTCGAGAAATTTGGGGATCGTTATTCTTATTACGGGATTGATGAGAATACGGGGATGTATTTCCGAAATGGGCAGCTTGGGGACGTAGAGGGCAAGGGAGTGTGTGCCTTGGAGGGGGACCGTCTGCAGAGAATTGCGCGGGTGCCAGGCACCAACGCAACTTAGACCCAATTCTGAATATTGCCAATCGCGTCCGAGTTGTTTGGGTGCCAGGCACCTATCCAACTCCAAACAACCCACACAACCCAAGTCAAGCACCAACCCAACCTCAAGCCAAGTTTGAAAATATTCAAAATAATGGTTGCGCTTTATTTTAAAATAGTTTATGATTTTCGCATACAGGTTAAAGACATGTATTCCAAGATAGAATTTACTCTAGACATAAAAGGTTGGTGATGGGGATGGAGATAGCCAGGATTGGCTTATTTTTTGATGGGCAGGCAGAAAAGGATCGCTGGTCCAGACAAGAAAATGTTTTTGAAAGGTACTTAATTGAGGTATTGGAACATGCACGCGTTCCTTATCAATTAATCGATGATATATCGGGTCTTCATACGGTGGATGTATTAATTGCCGGTCTAACCGATGAAAGCCCCAGTACGAAAGAGGCGCTGATCCGGTATGCTTCCTCGGGAGGCACGGTCATCAGCTATGGAGGATTGGAATTCCTCAGCGAGGATCTCGGATGCAAAGTGCAGCCGCCGCTTGGGACTGGATATGCGGATTTGGAGCATGAATTCGCAGAAGAGGCTCCACTCCGTTATTTGAAGGCACACCCTTGGGAACCTGCAGACTCCAACGAAGCCAACCGCCTTGGCAAATTAAACAGCAGCAATCAGCCGGCGCCGGCGCTCCTTCAAATCCCGGTCGGGTCCGGCTCCATTGAAAGATGGGCCGTCAATATCCCAAAAACCATTGTCAGTCTTCAGCAGGGCACAGCCCCGGTGACAAAGGATGGAATACCCGCACCGGATGGAAGCGCCAATCTCGATGAAGGGATTCTGAAAGCGGACGATGGATTTGAGCTCGACTGGACGGATGACCGCGAGTTAACAGATACAGGAATGCCCTATTTTTCCGTTCCGCACGCCGATTTGTGGCGAGAGATCCTCCTTGGCCATCTTGTAAGAAGCGCACTGGAAAAAGGCTTGAGCCTGCCGGTGATCGAGAACTGGCCCGCAGGAGTCGATCACATTGCGATGATTTCCTTTGACAGTGACATGAATATAGAAGAGTCTGCGGAAGTGACGCTCCAAGTGCTGAAAGAGGAAAACGTCCAAACAACGTGGTGTATCATCGCACCGGGCTTCAGCAATGAAATCTATGAAAAAGTAAAAGCAGATGGACATGAACTGGCGTTTCATTATAATGCGCTGGAGATGGAAGAAGGGGTCTGGTCCAAGCAGGCTTTTGCAGACCAGCTTGACTGGCTGAGACGGGCAACTGATGAAAACGCTCTCAAGTCCAACAAGAATCATTACACCCGTTTTGAAGGCTGGGGCGAGCTGTTCCAATGGTGTGAGCAAAATGGCATCGAGGCCGACCAGACAAGGGGTCCCAGCAAGAAAGGCAATGTCGGGTTCCTCTTTGGCACATGCCAGCCTTATTTCCCCATCTCCCTTGCGGATGAAAAGAACCGCTTCTACGATGTGCTGGAAATCGGCTTTCTGACCCAGGACATGAACCACCCGGCATTGGCGGATACCACCATCATCCAGCCGTTTTTGGAAAAAGTGAAACGTGTTAACGGAGTCGGGCACTTTCTGTTTCATCAGTATCATATTCTTAACATTCCTGAGGTGAAAAACGCCATCGTTCAATTTATCAGGGAGGCAAAGGCCGAAGGGTTCACCTTTTGGACTTCCAGGCAGATCAATGACTGGGAGCGAGCCCGCCGCAGCATGACCATTTCGATTGACAGCGGTTTGAATATTTACAGTGATACCGAAATGCAGGATGTGGCTGTTTGGGTTCCTGCCGCCGACATGAATGCAGGAGAAGAATATGTCTATAAATATGGTTTGGCCGGAAAAAGACAAGTAATGAAGGTTCAGCCCAATACGGTTGAATTATGAGGAGTGGGTGAAATGGCAATGGAACAGCTTGCTATTCATGGAGGGCCGAAAACAAAGACGACGGCTTTCGGAACGGGGAACCGTTTCGGGGAGGAAGAAGTGAAGGAACTGGTTGAGGCGCTCAATCAAAATACGCTTTTTTATCATTTTGGGAAGAAAGTGAATCAATTTTTACACGATTTCAATGAGATGCATGGAGTAAAATATAGTGTAGCCACATCTTCAGGGACTGCTGCTCTTCATGTGGCGATTGGTGCAGCAGGGGTCACAGTGGGGGATGAAGTCATCACCAGCCCCATCACCGATCAGGGAACGGTCATCGGGATCCTCTACCAAAATGCCATCCCGGTTTTTGCCGACCTGGATCCACATACCTATAACCTGGACCCGGCTTCCGTTGAAAAAAAAATCACGCCAAGAACGAAAGCGATCCTGGTCGTTCACTTAGCCGGGAATCCCTGCGACATGGACCCGATCATGGAGATAGCTAAAAGGCATAACTTGAAAGTGATCGAGGATTGTGCCCAGAGCTATCTAACCCGGTATAAAGGGAAGCTGGTCGGTACCATAGGCGATTACGGCTGCTTCAGTACGAATGATTTCAAGCATATTTCGACAGGCGACGGGGGAATTGTCACAGTCAATTCCGGTGATGAAGCCGATTATCACCGTACGCATGCCTTCGCCGATAAAAACTATCAGCGCCTGGACGATAAAGTGTCGAGAGATATTCATTATGTGGCGCCAAACTACCGGATGACAGAGCTTCAGGGTGCGGTAGGGATCGCCCAATTGAAAAAGCTCCATTGGATTTGCGAAACGAGAAATCAATACGGCGAGAAGCTGAATAAAGCTGTCGCAAAAATCAATGGCCTGCACGCGATGTCGGTTTCGGAAGAGGACTATTGCACGTATTGGTTCTATATGTTTCGGTTGGACCGCGACGTCATAAAGTGCTCGAGCGAACAGTTTTCAGAAGCCCTGGCTGCGGAAGGGATCCCTAACCAGGCGGGATATATTCCAAAAGTGATTTACGAGCAGCCATTGTTCCAGCGAAAACAGGCTTATCTCAACAGCCATTTTCCGTTTGATCTTTCACCGGAAAGCTATGAGAAAGGCATATGTCCGGTGGCAGAAGAAATTCTGGATACCGCCATCCGGATCAATATAAGTGAGTTTTACGAACCGAAAGATTTAGAGGAAATAATAGCCGCCATTGAAAAAGTGTCAAACTATTACTCTTAACATGTAACGGGCAAAGGGGGATGAGCATGACGGTAAATAGAGAGGCCATTGAGCATGGAATCCCAGTCAATGCGGCAGAATCCAGGACCGCAGCGATATGCATCAGCAAGGAAGGGAAAGAACGACTGGTGATCGCCGCCAAGGGCTTTGTGCTCGTCGTCGACCCTGACACGGAGAAGACAAAGCAATTATTTTTCCCAGAAAAGAACAAAGAATACCCCTTTGCTTCTTTCAGCAGCGAGGATGGCCTTTTTTACACCGGCGCCGGAAACATGCTGATGGCCATCGATCCATTTCAAGAAGTCATCCTTGATTACCAACGGATTGACAACGGTGAAGAAATCGTTGGTTTCAGTTTTGCAGAAGATGCCAGCGGACAGATTTATTTCACTTCCTATCCGGGATGCCATCTCCTCCAATATTGTCTGAAAACGAAAACGATCTTGGACCATGGATCCATGGATGCAACGGAAAAATACCCGGCAAGTGTCGCGCTTGACCGCCACGGCTGGGTTTACATAGGGGTTGGGACCGAACGGAAGAATATGATCGCCTATCACCCTGAAACCCGCGAAAAAAAATCACTTGTGCCACAAAATGAAAGGACAAGAGGAGCCGGATATGTGTACAAGGGTGTGGATGGCTCTGTTTACGGGTCTTGGGAAGCCGGTGATCTGAAGGATGTGCATGACTCCTCAAAGTGGCATATATTTCTGGATGGAAATCGCACGCCAGCGGCCGGGCATTCACCTTCGTTATATACAGGACAGGGATTTAGCCGGATCCACCGAAACGGACAAGGCACCCATCGTGTATTGGAACTCAATCTGCCCGAAGGCTATATCGTGATCGAAAAACAGTTGGGAAAGCCCAAAAGGATAGCGCTCCCATATGAATCTGAAGGGGCTGCCTTATCCACATTAGTTGCCGCTAACGATCAATACATTTACGGAACGTCCATGCATCCGCTTCATCTTTTTCGCTTTGACCTTGGCTCGAAAGAATCGAAGGATTTCGGAGGAAGTGTCATTGAAAAAGGCGGCGGGGGCAATATTGCAGCCTACGCCGTACAAGGCAGCAAAATGATAGGATTTGCCTATGCAGGCGGGAAAGTGTATGAATTGGATCTCCAGCAGGAGATCCACCTTTCGGAAAATAGCCGAAATCCAAACCTCATCAAGGAGGAGAAAGAACACATTCACCGTCCAAGATGCGCCGTTTCCCATACGGATGGAGTCCATATCATTTGGGGTGGATTTCCGGGCTACGGAATGGCCGGAGGGGGCCTTGGCATCTATGATGTCGAAGCAAGAACAAATACCGTGATCCCCCATTCCTCCATTGTTCCCAATCAAAGCACCGTTGCCCTCGGAATATTGAGCTCGGGGGATATCCTGGGTGGAACAAGCATTGAAACACCCGGAGGTGCCAGCACCGATGAATTGGAAGGAAAGCTGTATGTGTTTGATTGGGCAAAGAAAAAATTGGCCTTTGTCATCAGCCCGATACAAGGCAGCAGGGAGATCTCCCAGATTTTCGTCGACTCACGCGACATGGCGCATGGCTTGACGGCGGAAGGAACCTACTTTGTGTTTGACCCCTCTACAAGAGAAGTGGTGTACAAAAAGGATATATCGGAGTATGGTTCCCCCGTAAGAAACGCCTTTGCGCTTAGTGAGGACCAATCAGCCCTTTATTGTTTGTTAAGCAAGGCTGTCTTCAAAATAGACATGAGCGGGGACCGGAATGCAGAGCCGCATCTCTTTGCGGAATTAAAAGAAAACGCCACAAGCGGCGTGGTTTTACATAAGGGCAACCTGTACTATGGCTCTGGAAGCCGGCTGATGAGTGTAAAAGTGGATGGGGAGTGATTGCCAGATGGCCTATTCTTTAAAGCGATTGAAGGAAGAGGGAATCCCTCCTTTATTAGGGGGTGTCAAGACCGCAGAAGACTGGGAAGCGAAACGCAAAACCATCACGGACCGGTGGCTGGATGCAATCGGGCCTATTCCGGGTCCTGTCCCGGTCAACGCCCGGTTCTTTTCCATAGAAAAAGAGAGCGACCATGTTCGCATTCATTTAAAATATGAATCTGTCTACGGTGATTGGGTCACAGCCTATTTGCTGGTCCCTGGTGATGACGGAAGCCGATTGACCCTAACGAATCTGGAAGAATCGTTATTTTCGCCTGACAGCATATCCGTGAAACGGCCGGCCGTTCTTGCGCTTCATCCGACTTCACCGGAAGGAAAGGATGATGTGGCACTCTCAAGCGGCCGGGAAAACCGCCAATATGGCCTGGAACTCGTCAAAAGGGGCTATATCGTACTGGCTCCTGATATCATCACGGCAGGGGAACGGGTAAAGCCTGGTGAAGAGCCTTATCAAACAGCGTCCTTCTATGAAGATCAACCGGAGTGGTCAGCCGTTGCCAAAATGATGGCCGATCACAGGCAGGGTGTGTCGCTTTTATCCAGCATGCCGGGCGTTGCCGGCATTGGAGCCATCGGCCATTCACTCGGGGGATATAACTCCTTCTTTCTGGCGGGGATGGATACACGCGTGAAGGCCGTTGTTTGCAGCTGCGGATTTGCCGTCTTTGCCAACGATCCGGAAAGAGAGCGTTGGGGAAGGAGAAGCTGGTTTTCCCATATCCCTAAGATCAGTGATTACTTGGCAAATGATGAAGTTCCATTCGAATTTAATGAAATTGCGGCACTGGCTGCCCCAACTCCTTTATTCCTGTGGATGGGCCAAAAAGACAAGATTTTTCCGCATTGGGAGCAGGCAGCCGCTGCTGTGCATGATATTGACCGATTGTATGCCTTTTTGGATGCCGAACATGAATTTACTTCATTGATCGGAAATGAAGGACATGACTTTCCCAAAGAGATCCGTAGGATGGCCTATGCCTTTTTAGACGAAAAACTTCAAGCTCCTTCAGACAATTGTGGAAATATTTGAAAATGCTTTTGCAAAACCTATCTGCCTCAATTAATATTAAATCATCAAGATGTATAGGAGCGGTATGCGGTGCTGAAGAGACGAAGTGAATTTGAGATCAAATATCAGAGATTTCTATCTGAATTAAAAGGTGAGATCATTACCGGAAGGTTGAAGCCGGGAGAATTTATCCTGCCTGAAAATACCTTGAGCAAGGAGTATGATTTGAGCAGGGTCTCCATCCGGAAGGCACTTGCCGAGCTTGTGGAGGAAGGGCTGATCGAGAAAATTCCCGGGAAAGGCAACCGGGTCTCCCTGCCGGAAGAAACGTCAAAGCAAACCATTACTTTGGGCTGGTATTCTGACTCGTATGAAATTGAAATCATACAGGAGATCATTGGCCGGTTTGAGCAATTGAACCCGTATGTCAAGGTGAATCTGCAGCTTTTCCCTGCCACAGATTATGTGTATGCTTTGACACAATTGATTGAAAATGGACAGGGTCCTGATGTCTTCATGGTGTCGGATTTGCATTTCAGGCAGTTGGCAGCGGCTGATCAGCTGGATGTGATTGATCCTTATGTCCCGGAACACATTCAGCCTGATAAAGACAGCTACCCAAAGTTATTTGATATGTTTTCGGTAAAAAACGAAACGATTACAACCCCTTTCTTATTTTCTCCCGTCTTTATTTGCTTCAACAAAAGATTGTTCTCAGAGGCTCGGATTCCCA
>DATBUB010000445.1:0-15005 GCA_036516555.1 Bacillaceae bacterium | reverse complement strand
ATCAAAACCGTCAAAGGGTTTTCCTATCCCATTACAAAGCTGACAACTGAAGCGAAAAAAAGGAAAGCATGCTATAATATCCGGGAGAATGTTTTATTGGAGGAATGGAACAAGTTGATTACTGTCAATAATGTAGGTCTCAGATATGGAGACCGTAAATTGTTCGAGGATATAAATATTAAATTTACCCATGGAAATTGCTATGGCTTGATCGGTGCAAACGGCGCAGGCAAATCCACGTTTCTGAAAATTCTTTCCGGAGAAATCGAACCGCAGACCGGAACGGTTTCCATGACCCCTGGAGAAAGGCTGGCTGTTCTGAAGCAGGACCACTTCCAGTATGAACAGGAAGAAGTATTGAAGGTTGTCATTATGGGGCACACTCGCCTGTATGAAATCATGCAGGAAAAAGACGCAATATACATGAAAGCGGACTTCTCCGAGGAGGATGGCATGCGCGCTGCGGAACTGGAAGGTGAATTTGCAGAACTGAACGGCTGGGAAGCTGAGTCTGAAGCCGCCATCCTCCTGAAGGGGCTTGGGATTGGCGAAGAGCTGCACGCAAAGAAAATGGCCGACCTTGGAGGCTCTGACAAAGTGAAGGTGCTCCTGGCGCAGGCTTTATTTGGCAAGCCTGACATCCTGCTGCTTGATGAGCCCACCAACCATCTGGATATAAAAGCGATCCAATGGCTGGAGGAATTCCTGATCAACTTTGAAAATACAGTCATTGTTGTGTCGCATGACAGGCACTTCCTTAATAAAGTATGTACCCATATAGCGGATTTGGACTTTGGAAAAATTCAAATCTATGTCGGGAACTATGATTTTTGGTATGAATCAAGCCAGCTGGCACAGCGCATGGCGCAAGAAGCCAACAAGAAAAAGGAAGAAAAAATCAAAGAACTGCAGGCGTTTATTGCCAGGTTCAGTGCCAACGCATCCAAATCAAAGCAAGCAACTTCCAGAAAGAAGCTGCTTGACAAAATCACACTTGACGATATCCAGCCTTCTTCCCGCCGTTACCCCTATGTAGGATTCAGTCCTGAACGGGAAATTGGCAATGACCTGCTCCGTGTCGAAGGATTGACAAAGACCATTGATGGTGTGAAAGTGCTTGATAATATCAGTTTTATCATGAATAAGGGAGATAAAGTAGCCCTTGTAGGAAAAAATGAATTGGCGAAAACAACCCTTTTCAAAATCCTTTCAGGTGAAATGGAACCTGACAGCGGTTCGTATAAGTGGGGCGTCACCACTTCCCAGGCTTATTTTCCGAAGGACAATACAGAGTACTTTGAAGGAAGCAATCTGAACCTGGTAGATTGGCTCCGGCAATTCTCCCCGCAGGATCAAAGTGAAAGTTTCCTTCGCGGCTTTCTCGGTCGCATGCTTTTTTCGGGTGAAGAAGTCATGAAAAAGGCATCCGTGCTTTCCGGAGGAGAGAAAGTGCGTTGCATGCTGTCCAAAATGATGCTCAGCGGTGCAAACGTTCTGCTGCTCGACGAGCCTACGAACCATTTGGATCTCGAATCGATAACAGCGCTGAACAACGGTTTGATCAATTTTAAAGGATCGGTGATTTTTGCTTCACATGATCATCAATTTATCCAAACCATTGCCAACAGAATTATCGATATTACACCAAAAGGCTTGATCGATAAACAAATGACATACGATGAGTACCTGGAAAACGATGAACTTCAGCAGCAAGCTGCTGAAATGTATTCCTAAATAATGTGGGGCTGTCTGGAAAGTCAGTGAAAACTGATTATCTGTGATGGCCGTTCTTTTTGTATGGAGATATAAAGAGTAAACGCCTTCGAAAAACCCAGCAATGCTATCCCTTTGTTGCTTTCAGTTCCAGCGCCCGCTTTCCTGGTCGTAGCTTAGGCATCCTCAGCCGCTCCGCACCTTGAGTTGTCTCAAGGCACCTGCCATTCCCGCAGGAGTCATTGTCAAGTGCTTAACACTGCAAGCAGCAACAAAAAAGCGTGCTGGAACACGGAGACCGTCCCAACAAAGGGAATAGAAAAAATCGCTGCCTTTATTAGAATGAAGCTACGGCACTACATCTAAAAAGGAACGATTTTTTTTGTGCAAGCTACCATTGGAGTTTCCGGTAGACATCGAGGAAACCCCTCCCCAGAACGTCCTAAAGCCGTATTGCACCAGTGTTCAACCATTTTCTAATGGAGCAGCGGCTCCGTTTTTTTTATCATTCTTTCCAGCTTTTCCGCATGCATTTTAAACCGGTCCCTTTCAGCTTCGGATTCGGCAGTGAACGAAAATAATTCCACATCCGCATGGCATTTTTTCAGCATACTTAAGAGTATTTTCTTTTCATTGGATTCGGGAACCTGAAGCTGGTCGTCATATAAGTCGATGGCCAGCTTTCCATTTGAATTGACTTGACCAATATAAATATTTTCCAACCCTGCCCCTTTGGCATGAAGCTCGGCTTTCAGCCTTGTCCTTGAAAGCCCGCTGGCAGCCAGTTCGGAATCGATTATCTTCCCTTCCAGGATCACGGTATGAGGGGCTGTTTCCTTGTTCGTATTCAGCTGAAGGTCTTTTGGTGTAAGGGGCTGTTTCTCTTTCTTCAGGAGTACATTCAGATCTCCGTTTGCTTCGAGCACCGCAAACTCAACATCGGCTATATGGAACGCGTTCTTTTTACGCAGCAAATGCATAAGCTCATCGACTGAATATTTCTCCTTAGCGAGGTTTTCCTCCAATATTTTCCCGTCCTTTACGACCACTGTGTATGTCCCTTCAATGAAATCCCTGATTTTTTTATGTTTGACCCCAATCAAACCTGCAAAAAAAGGAATAGACATCCACACTATCAGACTGAAGATTCCATGAAGTACGTTCCTGTCCAAACCAGTGGAAATTTCAGCCGCTATGCTGCCTACCGTGATTCCGGCCACATATTCAAAAAAAGATAACTGGGATAACTGTTTTTTTCCAAGCCATTTGGTAAGCAGAAACAGGACAATCACCATTATGATGGACCTGAATACGATATCCAGCCATTCCGGCAAATCCATCATCCATGCTCCTTCCCTTCACTAATGGGCACTCTTTCTTCTTTGGGGATACCGGACGTTTGCATAAGATCTTTGATGATCGGTTCGCATTCCATCATGCACTCATGGAATGCCTGTTTTGCTGTTTCATCCGCTGAATTCAATGCAAGTTCACTGAACGTGGCCTTTATGCTTTTCATGTAGGCAGCCGTTTCATTAATCTGCGGCTTGATCATATCCGTCCACTCCTCCGCGCAATGATGAAAGGTGATTCATTGCTGCTAGTATGTGTTGCTTTTGAGGGAAATATCAAAACAAGCCTGCATGGCAGCAGGCTCAGTCAAGACGGACATATTGATATATATGGCTGACGATTACTTTAAGCAGTGCATAGGCCGGGACGGCAAATATAAGACCCAAAAGACCCCCAAATTGTCCGGCGACCAATAGCACAAATATGATGGTGAGCGGGTGCATATTCAGCTTCTTGCCCATGACGAAAGGAGAAATTAGATTGCTTTCAAACTGTTGGACCCCTACTGCCACCAGCACAACAAGCAAAGCCTGCAGCGGGGATGTCAGCAGTCCGACAATGAGCGCAGGAAATGTACCGATCCACGGACCCACAAATGGGATGACATTCGTCACCATCGCCACAACTCCCAGGACAAGCGGATAATCCAGGCCGATTATAAAATATCCTATCGTAGCCAGAACCCCTACACATAAACTGACAATCAGCTGTCCTTGTATGTAGGAGCTTAGTGCATTGTCCATATCGTCCAGAATGTCGTCGGCTTCCCTCTGATGTTTCTTGGGCAAGATTTTCATCAAAAATTTTGGAGCCTGGTCCCCGTCCTTCAGCATGAAAAATAATACAAACGGGACCAAAACGAATAGCATGACCATATTTGCTATAAAGCCAACCGTTCCGGCGATGGTTGCACCTAAATCTTGCATAATCTGTTTGGCGCTTTGCTCGAGCTGCCCTGTTATTTTTTCCATAGAAAAGTATTCGCTCTGCTGGAAACGCATAAACCATTCTTTCTCGGTCAATGAATTGGCCCATTGCTGTATATTTTGAGCGAAAACAGGGATGTTTTTGACCAGCAGCTGAAACTGCCTTTGCAATTCTGGTCCTATAATGAATATCAGTCCTGTCAAAAGGCCCGCGATTGCAAGAAAAACCAGCAATATGGCGGCTGCCCTTGGAAGCTTTTTAGATAGTACATTTACTATGGGCCGCAGTAAATAATAAAGGATGCCCGCAAGGATGATCGGAGCAAACAGAGTCTGCACAATGATGACAATCGGTGTGAAGATAAAGCTAACCTTTGTTGACAGCCAGATGATCAATAAAAACATGATGGCGCCTAATCCGAATTTAAACCATTTTTCCCTAACCATACACTCCCTCATTTCCTTCTGTATACCATTCTATTATCGTTATTATCTCATAATGTGCAAGTATGGCACCAATAATTTATGGCCATCAAATTTATTCCACTTATTAAAAGATTTAGAAAAGTTATTTCCTAAATCTTGGCTATCAGCTATAATTTGAATTGTTAGCCTTTCGAAATAACAGAGGAGGAACCATGATGGCAAAAGTAAAAGAACGCAGATTGACAAGGCAGGAAGTGCCTGCTGAATTGACATGGGATTTAACCGATCTCTTTCAAAATGAAAGTCAGTGGGAACAAGAACTGAGAGCCATAGAAGCAGAACTTCCCCGTTTTTCAGAGTTTAAGGGAAAAATAAGCGGGAATGCGAATGCATTGCTTGCTTGTTTAAATGAGATGGAAGATTTGCAAAAAAGGCTTGTACGTACGGGCACTTACGCAAGCCTGCGGATGTCGGCAGACGGTACGGATCCCGTAAACCAGGCGGATTCAGCCAAAATCGCGGCATTAAGTGCAAAAGCAAGTGCTGCTCTATCCTTTATACACTCTGAAATCCTTGCAGCTGAAGATGAAAAGATTTTGTCCTTTATTGGTGAGGAACCAGGACTGAAAAAATATCGAAAATATATATCTGACCTGCTTGAAAAGAAAAAGCATATCTTATCTCCTGAAACAGAAGAAGCACTGGCCGCATTAGGTGAAGTGATGGGAGCCCCTTATACGATTTATCAGCTGAGCAAATCCTCCGACATGTCTTTCCAATCCATTCAGGATGACAGCGGAAATGAATGGCCCATGTCCTTTGCCTTGTATGAAGACAGATATGAAATGGTTCCTGACACTGCTTTGAGAAGAAAAGCTTATGATTCTTTCGTGGAAACCCTTAAGCAATATAAAAATACGTATGCCGCCACATATGCGGCAGAAGTCAAAAAGCAGGTTGCCCTATCCCGTCTGCGGAACTATGAATCCGTCACACAAATGCTTCTCCATCCGCAGCAAGTCACCCTGGAAATGTACCATAATCAGCTCAATATCATTCAACAAGAGCTTGCGCCTCATATGCGGAGATATGCGAAGCTGAAGAAACGGGAGCTAAACCTTGAAAAAATGAGGTTTTGTGATTTAAAAGCTCCTTTGGATCCTGACTACAGCCCCTCCACTACATATGAAGAAGCGTCCAAGGTCATTCTTGATGCACTTTCTGTCATGGGCGAAGAATATTCACTCGCCATGAAGAAAGCACTGACTGAACGCTGGGTGGATTTGGCGGACAATGTCGGGAAATCCACGGGGGCCTTCTGTTCCAGCCCATATGGGGTTCATCCGTATATTTTGATTACTTGGACAGATACGATGAGGGGTGCTTTTGTTCTCGCTCATGAGCTTGGACATGCCGGCCATTTTTATTTTGCCGGAAACCACCAGGATTTGGTCAACACGCGCCCTTCCCTCTATTGCATTGAAGCTCCTTCGACTATCAATGAGCTGCTCCTTGGGGACTATTTGATGACATCTGCTAAAGACAGCCGGATGAAACGATGGGTCGTACTACAGCTTCTTGGCACGTATTACCATAATTTTGTCACGCATCTCCTTGAGGCTGAATTCCAACGCCGTGTGTATGAACTTGCCGAAAAAGGAACGCCGCTTACGGCAGATCTTCTTTGCCAGCAAAAAGCAGCTGTCTTGAAAGATTTCTGGGGGGATACCGTTGAGATTGATGAGGGTGCCAGCCTGACCTGGATGCGCCAGCCACATTATTATATGGGTTTGTATCCGTATACTTACTCCGCAGGGCTAACAGTCTCTACAGCTGTGGCACAAAAAATCAAAGAAGAAGGTCAGCCGGCCGTCGACCGCTGGCTTGACGTTTTGAAAGCCGGCGGCACGCTTAAGCCGCTAGACTTGTTTAAAACCGCCGGAGTTGACATGTCCCAACCGGATGCGATAAGGAGTGCCGTGGCATATGTAGGTACTTTAATCGACGAATTGGAAGAAAGTTTTCGCGAATAGCAAAAAACCTGCCGCACATTTATATGCGGCAGGTTTTTTTTGAATCAGGAATGGGCGGCTGACTTTTGCTCTTCAAGCTTTAGCAGCCTCTCCTGGACTTCTTCTTCAGTCAACCCATGTTCTTTTATATAGAGGTTTCTTGGATGCAGACGGCATTCATCCGTGCAGCTTCGCATGTATTTGTGTTCGTTTTCCTCGGAACAAAGAATTTGTTTATTGCATTCCGGATTGGCACAGTTTACATATCGTTCGCAAGGCTGGCCGTCGAAATAATCACGTCCTACAATCACGTGCTCTTTTTGGTTGACGGGAACGGCGATCCTTTCATCAAACACATAGCACTGGCCATCCCAAAGCTGACCCTGAACTTCTGGGTCTTTACCGTAAGTCACGATTCCGCCGTGAAGCTGGCCTACATCTTCGAAGCCCTCTTTTACAAGCCATCCGGAGAATTTTTCACACCGGATACCGCCTGTGCAGTATGTCAAAATTTTCTTGCCTTCAAATTTGTCTTTATTGTTACGGACCCAATCAGGAAGCTCCCTGAATGCTTTAATATCAGGACGGATGGCACCCCTGAAATGTCCCAAATCATATTCATAGTCATTTCTTGCATCCAGGACAATCGTGTTCTCATCCTGCATGGCTTCATAAAATTCTTTGGGGCTTAAATACTTCCCTGTCAATTCCCTTGGATTAATGTCATCTTCCAAGCGCAGCGTAACCAATTCTTTCCGCGGGCGCACATGCATTTTTTTGAATGCATGGCTGTTGGAGTCATCAATCTTAAAAATGATGTCCGCAAACCTTGGATCGTTCTTCATTTCGGACATATACGCTTCCGTCTGTTCAAACGTACCGGAAACAGTGCCGTTAATCCCTTCTTCTGCGACAAGAATCCGCCCTTTCAGGCCCAGCTCTTTACAGAACTTAAGGTGTTTCTTGGCAAACTCTTCCGGGTTCTCGATTGTTGTATAATAATAATACAACAGTACTCTGTACTTTTTGTTTTCTGACATGATGAAATACCACCTATCGATTTATATTTGCAAGATATAAATGTATTTAGGAGGATATGATTCCAGGCAGCTTCGCAAAGCCCGGACATATACACTTTTCTCTTACATCAAGGTATTTTACCGCTTGGGTGAAAAAAAATCAACCCTGTCTGCCATCCCTGTCAAAGGCCTTGCATCTCGAATATCCGCCCGTAATTTCTTCTATGTGGCTGCCTATGCGAAAGAGAGCCTCCTCGTTTCCTGCTTTTGCTATCAGCTGGATCCCGATTGGCATGCCCTCATGGTCAAGGCCAGCAGGCATGGTCAATGATGGCAGCCCCCACACATTGGCATAAGCCGTAAATGGCATGTAACGAAGGAAAGTTTTTTTGATGGAAAACAGTTCGGCGTAAAGCTCCCCATGCCTGGGCGCTGACCTATAATAGACAGGAAAGATCAAAACCCTGTTGCGTAAATAATCATCCAGCCTCCTGTCTCCTTCCTGAATGATCGTTTCTATCGCGGCAATCCTTTTGGAGTTCGGCCGAAAAAGTCCGGCACCAATTAAAGCCCATGACAAGTAAGGGTGGACATCCGATTTCCCCGTTATTTTTTCCCTGAAATATTCCCTGTAAGCCTTAATCGGTTTGCCTTTAATCTTCGAAGCTGCTTCCGCCGTTGATCTGGCTCCGTCAATGGACATGATCTCCTGCCACAATAAGGAGCATTCCTCAAAACCGGGAGGGACATCTTCTTTAACAGAGAATGAAGAAGCCAGCTCTCTTTTCAAATGGACGAGCATGTCCGTTGTTTCCTGAGAAAGCGGATGGCCTGTTTTTGGAAGAAAGGTAATGGCCATGGAATCCAATTCAACTGGATTTGCTGGGGTATTGGCGATGATATTGTAAATGGATTGGGCATCAGAAATGGATTTTGCCATTGGACCCATACCGAGCATCCTTTTTTGAAGCGGGTGGGCCACCGGCGGGAAGCTGCCTTTGTCAGACACCTGTCCATTGCCGGATTTAAAGCCGATTACTCCGTTAAAGTGGCTGGGAAAACGTATGGATCCTCCGATATCGGAACCTATTCCGGCGGCTGCTCCGCCGGCAGCGATGAGAACCCCTTCCCCGCCGCTTGACCCTCCTGCCGTCCTTTCGACATTCCACGGATTATTGGTCCTGCCGTACAGCTTGTTTTCTGTTTCCTGGCAAAAGCAAAGGGTAGGCGTATTGGATTTTCCCAGGATGATCGCCCCTTCAGATTTTAGCCTTGCAACAATGTCCGCATCTTCAGCCTCCACGATGTCTTTTCTGTGAGGCAAGCCTCCGGTTGTCCGCATCCCTTTCACATGAAAAGATTCCTTCATGCTTATCGGCACACCGAAAAGACTTCCGGAGGATTTTCCATTTTTCACTGATCTGTCAGCCTGCTCTGCTTCTTTCAAGGCTTCTTCATATCTGTCCTCCACCAGACAGTTGAGGTCGTTGTTGATGGCTTGTAAGTGTGAAATATATGCCTTGACTGTGTCCGATGAAGTGATGTCCCCTTTCCTGATCGCAGCTGCAATGGTTAAGGCATCCAAATCGAGTACATGATTCTTTTTCATAGTTTTGTACATGTTCTCTCCCCCCGCATCTTTTGTATAGTATGATTTCGAGATGGAAGGAATAGAACCCTTCATACGACCTTATTTTTTCCACAGCCGCATCAAATGACATATAATATATAGTGTAAGACAGAACAGGAAAGGGGAACCCATGGGCGAAACAAATGATATGCTGGAAATCATCAAACATAGGAAACTTACAAAGAAAGCCCTTTTTTGGCGGACGGTCTTCATTACATTCGGCGCCGGATTAATGGCGGCCGCACTCGAGCTTTTCCTCGTGCCTAACAGCATTTTGGATGGCGGCATCACCGGGATATCCATTATCCTTTCCCATCTGACAGGCTGGAAGCTTGGCTTCATCATATTCCTCCTGAATCTCCCGTTTGTTTATTTGGGCTACAAGCAAATCGGAAAAACATTTGCGCTGACCACGTTGTACGGGATCTTTGTTCTTTCCCTCACATCCATTCTTCTTCATGATGTCATGGTTGTTACAGATGACCTATTGCTTGACACTGTCTTTGGCGGCATCATCCTTGGCACAGGCGTGGGAATGGTCATAAGATACGGCGGATCCCTTGATGGAACGGAAATCCTATCGATCCTCCTCAGCAGCAAACTGCCCTTTTCAGTTGGAGAAGTCATTATGTTTTTTAATCTGTTTATTTTTACGAGTGCAGGGTTTGTCTTTGGGTGGGAACGGGCCATGTATTCGATCATTACGTATTTTATTGCCTACAAGGTGATTGACCTAGTCATTT
The DNA here is from genome assembly GCA_036516555.1 of Bacillaceae bacterium. Taxonomy (GTDB): domain Bacteria; phylum Bacillota; class Bacilli; order Bacillales; family Bacillaceae_C; genus DATBUB01. The sequence continues at coordinate 5,183 of DATBUB010000445.1, read as the reverse complement.
TGGGGCTGGATGAGTCAAAAGCCGCTTGGATCATCAGCGACAATGTCGAGGAAATAGGCGATGCCATCATGGCAAGGCTGGGCCGCGGGGTTACCTACCTCAAGGGCGAGGGAGCTTATACAGGCGATCAAAAGAAAGTGATTTTCTGTGTCATTACGCGCCTGGAGGAAGCCAAGCTGAAATCCATCATAGAAGAACTGGATTCGGACGCCTTTCTGGCGGTTGGCAATATCGCTGAGGTTCGCGGAGGAAGGTTCAAAAAGAAATGGATCCATTAATTTCTCAAGAAAGCAATAAACCCGGACTCGCCAATAATTGGCCGTCCGGGTTCATTTAGTTTGAGTTCATTTCTCTGACCCTTTGATCACTTGGCAAAAGCCATGTAAGCACCCCTAAAAGCGGAAGAAAGCTGCATAATATCATGACGAAACGGATGCTGTACATATCGGCGAGTGTTCCGAGAAGAACGGCACCGACCGCACCCATTCCAAACGCCAGACCAACAATCAGGCCGGAAACCATCCCGATTTTTTTCGGTACCAGCTCCTGTGCATAAACGACGGTTACACTGAAACTGGACGTGATGATAAACCCAATCAGAAAGAATAGGGGAATGACCCAGTCAAGCGGGACAAACGGCAGCAAGATGGTCAAGGGTGCAGCCCCTGCCATCGAAATGAAGATAACGATTCTTCTTCCGAACCTGTCAGCGAGCGGGCCTCCGAAAAAGGTGCCGAGAACCCCAGCAAACATAAAGATGAAAATATATAATTGGGCTTCCTTTATTGTCAGCCCGTAGTCCTTGATTAAATAAAATTGATAAAAATTCCCTATCCCTGCCGAATACCATGAACGCGCAAAGACAAGAAAGATCAGAAGAACAATGGCAGCCTTTATTTTTGGATGGATAGGTGCCGCATCTTCCCCATTCTTCTTCTTGACAGGTTTAAACTCGTCCATTTCAAGGCGATTTTTATACCACGTGGAAACATAAAGAAGGAGCAGTATGCCCATAAGAGCCACAAAAGTGAAAGCCAATGCGCCTTTTTGTCCAAAACGAACAAATATAAAAGCGGTGAAGACCGGTGCAAGAGATTGTCCAAAGTTCCCTCCCACCTGGTAAATGGATTGGGCAAGCCCTCTCTTCATACCGGCAGCCATATAAGCCACCCTGGAACCTTCCGGATGGAAAACAGCCGATCCAAGGCCAATAAAAAACACGGAAGCTAAAATCACATAAAAATTGGGGGACAATCCAAAACCGATCAGACCAAGCATGCTTAAGAACATGCCAAAAGGGAGAAGGAAAGGTGTTGCCTTTTTATCCGCAAAATAACCGAATACCGGCTGCATCAAAGAAGATGTCATATTCAGCACAAAAGCAATCCATCCAATTTGGGCATATGACAATTGTAGTTTTTCCTCAAAAATGGGATTCATGGCCGGTACGACAGACTGGATGGCATCATTGAACAAGTGGCTTCCGCTAATTGCAAACAGGATCCCGTAAACGGTGGCCATCTGTTTAGTTGATTGTTTTTCTGCAGCTGTGCTCATATTAAATCTCTTCTTTCCCGGAACTTCCTTTTGCTTTCCTCATATCCTCGTGTGAGAATTCATAGGGTGTGCCGTTTCGCATGATGATAAGCCCGCAATACAGCTGCAGATCATCCTCGCACTGAGTGCAATAAGCGATTTCCCCTTTATTCCAAAAGGCAGCCAATGAAGTTTTTTTCACTTTGACATACTCATACTTATTTGTTAGTTGTTCATATAAGTTCCAGTAGGCGTGAATGGCCTCTTTTTTCGCATGGTACAAACTGTATTGCCGAATATCTTGTTTCCAATCATCAAAAAACCACCAGGGCTCATTTTCCCCTTTAGTGACGATGACTTCCCACTTTTCTTCCACAATTAATTCCTCCGCTGCATATCGTAAACATGTATTTCATTATACATGGTAAGCATGAAATAGACTATGCATATGCAATCCGGTATCGGAGAATAATGATATGGAATCTCTATACTCTTTGGGAGGTGCTCTTGAATGGCGAAGATCGGTGTTGAGGAGTCATTGACAAATGTTCATCAGGCATTAAAAGAAAAGGGTTACGATGTCATCACAATACGCAATGAGGCTGATGCCAGAAATTGTGATTGCTGTGTAGTGACAGGGATCGATTCCAATATGATGGGAATCCAGACTGTCACTATGGAGGGGTCGGTCATCGAAGCAAGCGGTATGACAGCGGACGAAGTATGTGAAGCGGTCGAGAGCAGATTTCAATGAAAAATAGGGCTGTCCAGAAAATCGGTGTAAATTGATTTTCCGTGACAGCCCCTCTCTTTGTATATGATAGTAAAATTAGTTCAACCAAATAACGATGTGATCCGGCCGTTGGTTTCCGTTCCGGAACTCGCTTTCAGCAGGCAGGGCTTAATAAGTCTCCTCATCCGCTTTCAGCGTCTCCTCCTGCTACCTTTTAGGAGCTAATTGGACCGCCTTTTCTATTCAGGTAAAAAAATCCCGGAATAAAAATCGCGGATAAACCGGTCTGTTTCCTCCACTTTATAAATCGGAAAGCTGTATTCATTATTTACAGGTATCCATGCTAACACAGCTCTTATTTCAGATAGCTGTTTCAGAAGCACTTCATCCTGAGGGGAGCGGATCAGCACGACTTTCGGAAAGGCTTCCTTTTTAAAGCCTTCCAAAAAGACAAAGTCCAAGCCAAGCCCTTGAAAAAAACGGATGAGCTGATGCGGAGTCCAGTCCCTTTTATGGACTTCCATGACCATTGTCTCCTCTCCATAGACACAAACAGCATCCGCTCCGGCATCTCGGTGCTTATCTGTGTCCTTCTCCAGCTTGGGAACGGCTGGAGCCCCGCCATGTCCATGGTGTTTGATTGTTCCAATCGTCAACCGCCTGCTTTTGCCTTCCAATATCATATTTTCTATAAGTGTCGTTTTCCCGCTGTTCTGGTACCCTGCTATTTGGAATACTTTTGTTCCTGCCATGGAGTATCACTTCCTTGTTGATCTTCAAGCAGCAGGATATCTACTTTATCACCTGCGCTGTATCCTCTTGTGCCTCCAGGAAGGACAATCAGGCTGTCTGCCCAAGCAAGTGAAGTCACAACCCCAGATTTATCAAGTCCCACCGGGCTAGCCATCAGTTTCCCATCCTTGTAATGAATCTTTGCCCTTACAAACCGGCTGAATGGATTGGGTTTTGGAAAGTCTCTCATCAGGGTTCCGGTCACATGCTGCAAATACGGTTTATCGGAATGAAGCCAATATCGAATATATGGACGAACGAACAATTCAAACCCTACGTAGCAGGCAGAGGGATTGCCTGAAAGCCCAAATAACATGGTTCCTCCAAGTTCCGCACAGCTGGTCACACTTCCCGGACGCATGGCAATTTTGTTAAATAGAAGCCTTGCCCCTAGCAGGCGGTATATTTCCGGCAAAAAATCATAATCCCCAACTGATACGCCCCCGGTCGTGATGATGATATCACATTCCTGAATCGCCATTTTGACCGTTTCCAGCAAGTCTTCAATTTTATCAGCATATGCACCGTATCTTTTATATTCCGCTCCCGCTCTTATTGCTTGGGATTCAATCATGTAGCCATTGCTGTTTCTTATTTTCCCAGGAACAAGATCATCTTCCGGCCGCAGCAATTCGCTTCCGGTTGCAATGATGCCTACCACGGGTTTTTTTGCTGCAGGAACCCTGCTGTAACCAAAAGTGGCAAGAAGGGCTTTTATGCCTGGATTGATGGAAACTCCTCTTTCAATAAGCAAATTGCCTTTTTGGGTATCTTCACCTTTAAATGAAATGTTATCTCCCGGCTGGAGTGTTCTCTGTACGGTGATAGCAGACCTTCCTTCCAGCTCGGATTCTTTCACCAGCTCAAGCATGATGACACAGTCTGCTCCCTCAGGTATTTGGGCACCGGTCATGATTCGTATCGCCTGACGATTTCCCAAGAGCTTTTTGGAGACTTGTCCGGCGGCTATTTCATCCACCACTTCAAACGTTGCCGGCTTATCTCTAGATACATCTTCAGTATCCTCTGCACGGAGTGCAAAGCCGTCGTAAGGCGAACGGTTAAATGGAGGGACATCATGATCTGCATATAACGGTTCAGCCAAATAGCGTCCATCACAGTCATCCAGTGAAATGGTCTCCTTTTTACCTCTCTTTGAATGTTTCATAACTTTATCTACTGCTTCTCCGACCCATATTGGATTTCTTTTCTCTGCCATCGGCCATCCCCCTTCTTTTTCATCAACCGCCGATATACGACATTTCTATTTTTTTCCTGGCTGAAGCCCCTTCCTCTGTTCTTTCATCGGAATACCTGTCTTTCCTGTTGGTCCAAATCTCGCGTACAGTCTCCAAAACCTTTTCGTCATTGTCATTTGTTCGGAGCAGGGACCTGATATCGTATCCTTGTGCGGCAAACAGGCAAGTATAAAGCTTGCCATCGGCTGATATCCTGGCCCTTGTACAGGAAGCGCAAAAGGATTCTGAGACTGAGGTGATAAAACCAATCTCCGTGCTGCTGTCTTTGTACCGGTAACGTTGAGCAACTTCCCCAAAATAATGGGGATCAACCGGTACCAGATCAAATTCTGATGAGAGAAGCCCGATTATTTCACTCTTTGAAACCACTTGTTTCCAATTCCATCCATTGCTGTTGCCTACATCCATGAACTCAATAAAGCGGAGCGTGATCCCCATATCTCTGAAGTGTTTAGCCATAGGGATGATTTCACTTTCATTGACGCCTTTTTGTACAACCATATTTACTTTAATAGTAAACCCGGCTCTTTGCGCTGATTCTATTCCTTTTATAACGGCAGACGAGCGGACGCCTCTTCCGTTCATCTTTTGGAAAATGTTATCGTCAAGGGCGTCAAGGCTGATATTCAGCCTTCTGAGGCCCGCTTGATACAGAGGTTCCGCTTGTTTGACAAGAAGAACGCCGTTGGTCGTCAGACCCATGTCCGTAATCCCATCTATTTTGGATAGCTTGGCAATCAGTTCAGGAAGCCCCTTTCTCAATAAAGGTTCCCCGCCTGTTATGCGCAATTTTTGTACGCCTAGCCTGCTAAAAATGATGGCTGCCCGTTCTATTTCCTCAAATGACAAAATTTCATTCTTGC
>DATBUB010000444.1:0-2091 GCA_036516555.1 Bacillaceae bacterium | reverse complement strand
AATGCCGTCCGAAACAGATCCGTTCTTTTCATTTTGACAGATCAGCACGGTGCCGCCTTCATTATCATGGCTGTAGTTGTATTGGAAAATAAGCCCCTTCGTACCATTATCGTAATCAAACGACATACCGTCTTTAATCGTTTTCCCGCCGGACACTTCATTGAACTGATAAACGGTATAATCGCCGTTATACGTCCATAGTGCGGCATTGTAATCAATCTTCGCTTCATTGTAGCCGTGCACCCTGTTATGCTCGACAAGGGCGCCTGTTGTAATATGCGGAACGATGCCGTCGCCACTCACATGGAGGACCTCATTGCCGCGGATGACGACATTCGTCGCCGGCGTCCACGGAATGGTCGGATCCACGACAGGCCCGCCCTGCTGTTCGCGGTGCGTCCAAGCGGAATTGACCATGATCCCGGTACGGGTTACATTTTCGACTTTATTATTTTCAATCAGGACGTTGTCAAATTTCGTAACGCGGTATGGCTTACCTTCCTGGTTCCTTCTGACTAGGACGTTGATTCCCGCGCTTCCGTAAACCCCTTTTTTGTGAAGGCCGTTTACGTTATGGACGTAAAGGTCATGGATATGAATATTATGCAAAACCGCTACGTTTTCAATATCAGTCGTTTCGCCTGCCATGTAATCCTCAGCGATGACCTGGACGCCAGTTCTCGGCTCGGTTCCCTGCTCAGGCGTTTCATTGGTCACTTCGAGATTGCCGATGCTCCAATGTTCCTGATTATAAAGGCCGATAACATAAGGGACCCCTTCCCCTTCAATCAGCGGCTTCGACCCTTCACCATACTTATCAAGGATGATAGGATTCCCTTCGCTGCCTGATCCGAGCGGCTGTAATGAACCTGTCCAGCGTTCTCCCGCTTTGAGGAGAATTTTATCGCCAGGTTGGAAGGTGACAGAGTTCACTTTCTCCAGTGACCTCCATGCGGTTTGCTCCGTACTACCGTCATTAGCGTCATCCCCGTTTGTCGCATCAACGAAATACGTCACCCCTGTTGCCTGGACATCAGCTGTTCCGGTCTGAGCCGCGGCAGCCGCAGCGCTTGCGCTGGCTTCCGGAAATAGCGAAAAACTAAAAAAGATCAACACCCAAATGCTTAACCATTTTCTTTTCATTCCATCCATCCTTCCCTTCATTGTCGTCATTTCACCCTTTAGTTGGGCACTATCCTTCTTGGCAAAATAAAAAACAGCTTCCTGACAATGGTTTTGCCAGCAAGCTGCAGAGTGTTTTGATCATCGGTATTTATGGAAGGGTATATCATCACTTGTAAAAAAAGACAAAATTTCAAAGGTGTTTCCAATTTATTGAACCGGCTTTAGCTTCTGCAAAACAGGCCCCAACTCTTCTTTTTCCAAGCGAATTATCCCCACATTGCCATAATTACCGCGGTTGAACACGTTTACATTTTGCCGTTAAGGTTAATAGTAGTAAACTTCTAATGTTCCAACAATGTAGAGACGAGTCCTCTTTTTGTATTTTTGATACTTTTTCTAAATTCGCTTGGTGATACTTTGAAAGCACTTTTGAAACTATGATTAAAATGGGGCGAATCACAAAATCCGCATTTTTGGGCTATCACTTCAATTGTATCGTCACTCGTTTCAAGCAGCCGTTTTGCCTGGAGGAGTCTTAGCTTTTTCACCATTTTCATCGGTGTCAACCCGTAAATCTCCTTAAATGCCCGGCTGAAGTAGACTGGATTCATATGGTAAATCTGCGCGAGATCTTCCCGGGTAATATTGTCGCCTAGGTGGTTTTCAATATAATGAAGGACATTGTTAAAGCGGTCGGTAATATACGGCTCATTAGGCGTTGATTTCCCACCCAGCCTTGCGCTTTCAATAATTTCCTGAAGAAGCGTAAACGCCAGAAAACTCGTCTGGACCGACCTGAACTCATTCGATTCCTGCAGCCATACGCTCCTCAACTCATCAAATTTCTCTTCGTAAAATTCCGGATTGCGGATCGTCACCACTTTCCCCAAAGGATACATACTGAAAAAGTCCGCCTCCGCCATCACCTTCAAATCAATATTAAACAAATAATGGATTCCGTCCGTC
>DATBUB010000443.1:0-11404 GCA_036516555.1 Bacillaceae bacterium | reverse complement strand
CAGTATGGGTTCACGGGGACAGTCCAAAGTTCCCGTTATCAATGAACAGCCATCAGGCTGTTCTAGAGACAGTGATTGTCACTGTGAAGTAGGGTGGTACCATGAAAGTTTTTTCATCCCTGCATAAAAGGTTCTCCTTTTGTGTGGGCTGGAAAAACTTTTTTATTTGCCAATAATTCAAGCTTTAAAGCTTTTAATCAGCTATATTCGCCCATTTTTGAAAAAACAAAAAAAAAACGAATGGAAAGGCAGGCGCTATGCAGTGAGTATGGGATTACCGACGAAGAACCCCGGCACGGCAGTCAAGGAACAAGTCAAGACAGGAGCGGACCTGTTCATTGAGGCCCTTAAGAAAGAAAGCGTCGAAATCATTTTCGGCTATCCGGGAGGAGCAGTGCTCCCTATCTATGATGCATTGCATAAGAACCCGATCCGGCATGTATTGACAAAGCACGAACAGGGAGCGATTCACGCAGCGGAAGGCTATGCAAGAGTCACGGGAAAACCTGGAGTAGTCATCGCCACATCTGGTCCGGGAGCAACCAACCTTGTAACCGGAATAGCAGATGCCATGATGGACTCCTTGCCGCTGGTGGTTTTCACCGGCCAGGTGGGAAGCTCGGTGCTGGGCACTGACGCCTTTCAGGAGTCAGATATCATCGGTATTACAATGCCCATCACAAAACATAATTACCAGGTCAAAAAGCTTGAGGATTTCGGACGAATCATTAAAGAGGCGTTTTATATCGCTTCAACGGGAAGGCCCGGTCCGGTCCTGGTCGATATCCCAAAAGATATTGCGACACAAGAAGCAGGCTTCTACCCGGATGAGCCTATTAATCTCCCGGGATACCAGCCAACAACACAGCCAAATTATTTGCAGCTGCAAAAGCTGGCAGGGGTGATGGCAGCTACGAAAAAGCCCCTTATTCTGGCAGGGGCAGGTGTCCTGCACTCAAAGGGAGCAGAGCACTTGCAGCGGTTTGTGGAAAAAACGGGCTTTCCAATCACAAACACGTTGCTGGGTCTTGGAAGTATTCCGGGCAATCACCCGCAATTTTTGGGAATGGCGGGGATGCACGGAACGTACGCCGCGAATATGGCGATTTGCGAATGTGATTTGCTGATCAATATCGGGGCCCGTTTTGACGACCGGCTGACAGGCAACCTGCAGCACTTTGCTCCAAACGCAACCGTCGCACATATTGATATCGATCCTGCTGAAATTGGCAAGAACGTGCCTACGGCCATCCCGATCGTGGCGGATGCCAAAGAAGTGCTTAATGAGTTGGATAAAATGGAAATCAGCCTTCAGGATATTTCCGAATGGACAGAGCATTTGGAAGGCTATAAGCGTGATTATCCGCTGAAGGCTCCAACATCCGATGAAAAGGGGCTTACATCACCGCATGTCATCCAAATGATCCACGAAGCCACAAACGGGGATGCCATTGTGACGACTGATGTCGGACAGCATCAAATGTGGGCGGCTCAGTATTACGCCTTAAACGGTCCGGATCACTGGGTAACTTCAGGCGGACTTGGAACGATGGGCTTTGGATTCCCATCCGCCATTGGCGCTCAGCTCGCCCATCCGGAGAAAACCGTTGTTGCTGTTACCGGTGACGGCGGATTCCAGATGACCCTTCAGGAACTGGCTGTCGTGAAGGAATTGAATCTGCCGGTCAAGACCGTGATTTTAAACAATCAATGTCTTGGGATGGTAAGACAGTGGCAGGAAACCTTCTATGAAGAGAGATATTCACACTCTCTCATCCCTGAGCAGCCAGATTTTGTCAAACTTGCGGAAGCTTACGGAATCAAGGGATATAAGGTATCAACCGAGGAAGAAGCAAAGGCCCTGTTTGCCGAAACAATGAATAACCGCGAACCGGTCCTGATTGACTGCCGGGTACTGCAGGAAGAAAAAGTGTACCCGATGGTTGCACCAGGCAAGGGCTTGCACGAAATGATTGGGGTGGGAGAATGAAACGGGTTGTGACTGTAACGGTCAACAATAACAGCGGCGTACTGAACCGCATCACCGGTTTATTCGCCAAAAGGCAATTTAACATTGAAAGCATTACGGTCGGCCCAACCGGTAATCCGGGCATCTCAAAAATGACGTTCATCGTCCCCATTGAGGATCCCGCTAAAATGGAGCAGCTTCTAAAACAGCTGCAAAAGCAAATCGATGTGCTTAAGGTTTCGGATATCACGGATAAAGCGATCGTGACCCGCGAACTGGCTTTGGTGAAAGTTCAATGTCCGCCGTCAGTCAGGAGCGAAGTTTACAGCATCATTGAACCATTCCGGGCTACGGTCATTGATATGGGGAAAAACATGGTCACGGTCCAAGTGACCGGAGAGCCTTCCAAGGTGGAAGCGTTCATTGAATTGCTGAAACCATACGGCATTAAGGATATTTCCAGGACAGGGGCTACAGCGTTTGTCCGGGAGCAGCAAAAAACGGAAGCATCACAACTATCAATTTTACAATTATAAAAGAGGAGATGGATGATAATGGCAAAAGTATATTACAACAACGAAATCAATGAGCAGGTATTGGAAGGCAAAAAAATCGCAATCTTGGGTTACGGTTCACAAGGACACGCACATGCAAGCAACCTGAAGGAAAGTGGATTTGACGTTATTGTCGGCGTTAGGCCGGGCAAGTCATGGGACCAGGCTGTTGAAGATGGACACGAAGTTTACTCTGTACGCGAAGCAAGTGCACAAGCGGATGTCATCATGATCTTGCTTCCGGATGAAAGACAGACAGCCGTTTATGAAAATGAAGTAAAACCGGAATTGTCGGAAGGAAAGGCTTTGGCTTTCGCGCATGGCTTCAACGTTCATTTCAGCCAAATCGTTCCTCCTGCAGATGTTGACGTCTTCCTTGTAGCTCCAAAGGGTCCAGGACATCTTGTACGGCGCACTTATCAGCAAGGCGCTGGGGTTCCGGCATTATTCGCAGTTTATCAAGATGCCAGCGGCAAGGCTGCAGAAACGGCATTGGCTTATGCCAAAGGAGTGGGCAGCGCACGTGCAGGCGTATTGGAAACTACGTTCAAAGAAGAAACAGAAACGGATCTTTTCGGTGAGCAGGCAGTTCTTTGCGGAGGCACGACCGCTCTTGTAAAAGCCGGTTTTGAAACGCTTGTAGAAGCGGGTTACCAGCCTGAAGTTGCCTACTTCGAATGTCTGCACGAACTGAAGTTGATCGTTGACCTGATGTATGAAGACGGATTGGCTGGAATGCGCTACTCCATCTCAGATACAGCCCAATGGGGAGACTTCGTGTCCGGTCCACGCGTCATCGATGCTGATACAAAAGGCCGCATGAAAGACATCCTTGAAGATATCCAGTCCGGCAAATTCGCAAAAGGCTGGCTGCTTGAAAACCAGCTGAACCGTCCGGAATTCAATGCAATCAACCAGCGTGAAAGCGAACATCAAATCGAAAAAGTTGGTAAAGAGCTTCGTGAAATGATGCCATTTGTCAAAGCCGGCAAGAAACAAGCTGACAAGGAAGTGGTCGGAAGTGCGAAAAATTGACATCTTTGACACAACACTGCGGGATGGAGAGCAATCAGCCGGCATCAATTTAAATACGGCCGAGAAGCTTGAAATCGCCAAGCAGCTGGAGCGCTTTGGGGTGGATGTCATGGAGGCGGGTTTTCCCGCCGCCTCCCCTGGCGATCTGGATGCCGTGAAAAAAATTGCCTCAACGATTAAAAATTCGTCAGTCACTGGGCTTGCGCGTTCTGTCAAATCGGATATTGATGCTGCATGGGAAGCCCTTCAGGTGGCAGAGTGCCCAAGGCTGCACGTATTCATTGCAACTTCTCCGATCCATATGACATACAAGCTGAAACAATCCCCAGAACAAGTTGTCCAGACTGCTGTTGAGACTGTCACATATGCGAAAAAGTTTTTCCCGATTGTCCAATGGTCGGCGGAAGATGCCTTCCGTTCGGATCCTGTCTTTCTCGCCCATATCGTGGAGCAGGCCATCAATGCGGGAGCATCCGTCATCAATATTCCTGATACGGTAGGATATGCAACGCCTCAGGAATACGGGGCCCTTTTCCGTTACTTGAAGGAGAATGTCCCGAATATCCACCGAGCAAAACTCTCCGCACATTGCCATAACGATCTTGGGATGGCTGTCGCCAATACGCTTGCCGCCATTGAAAACGGAGCAGACCAGATTGAGGGAACCATCAACGGCATCGGAGAACGTGCAGGAAACGCCGCTTTGGAAGAAGTGGGTGTAGCCCTTTATACAAGGAAAGATTTTTATAACATTCAAACAAACCTGGTATTGAATGAAATCAAGAGAACAAGCCAGCTTGTCAGCAAACTGACAGGAATGGCCATTCAGGCCAATAAGGCTGTTGTCGGGAAAAACGCTTTTGCACACGAATCCGGAATCCATCAGGATGGCGTGCTGAAAGAACCGACAACCTATGAAATCATCACTCCGGAACTGATCGGCGAAGAGTCCAACAACCTTGTTCTAGGAAAGCACTCCGGCCGCCATGCATTCCATGACCGTGCAAAGTCTATGGGCTTTGACCTGGATCAGGATACACTCAACAAGGCATTCAAGGAGTTCAAGCAGCTGGCGGACCGCAAGAAAGAAGTAACGGCTGAAGATGTTTGGACCATCCTGACCAACCACCAGCTCAGGGAGACCGATACTCCTGCCTACGAACTTCAATCCGTTCAGGTGCATTACGGTACAGCGGATATTCCGACTGCAACGGTCAGCGTCCAAAAGCCGGACGGGACATTCGTACAGGATGCTTCTACCGGAGCGGGAAGTGTGGAAGCCATTTGCAACGCATTGGAGCGTATTGTGGAAGGAAAAGTCCATTTGCTGGATTATCGCGTTTCATCCATCGGAAAAGGCCGGGATGCACTAGGCGAAGCAGTCATCAATCTGACCTTCAATGGTGATGAAGTAACAGGACGGGATGCTGCTCAGGACGTCTTGGAAGCATCCGCAAGAGCATATTTGAATGCAATCAACAGAAGCTTGCTCCATATACAAATGAAACAATTGATGCAAACCGTATAAATGAAGGTTTTGAGACTAAAAGGAGGATATGCGAGATGAAGAAACGAGTAGCTGTATTGCGCGGGGACGGAATCGGTAAAGAAGTAACAGACGCGGCAACGGCTGTATTGGAATCAATCGGCCGCCGCTTTCATCATGAGTTTGAATGGGTATACGGCTTACTCGGAGGAGAAGCCATCGATAAAGCCGGAAACCCGCTTCCGGAGGAAACCATCAGGCTGTGTGAGGAAAGCGACGCCATTCTGCTGGGGGCGGTAGGGGGACCGAAGTGGGACCATAACCCCTCCCATCTTCGTCCGGAAAAGGGGCTTCTCCAAATTCGGAAGCACTTTGAATTAAGTGTCAATCTCAGGCCGGTCAAAGCTTTCAACAGCTTGCTGGCAGCATCTCCTTTAAAAGAAGAAGTGGCGGAAGGCGTTGACATGATGATTGTCCGTGAACTGACGGGCGGCATTTATTTCGGAGAGCCAAGCCACCACACGGATGACCATGCTGTTGATACCCTCACATACACCAGGGAAGAAATCGAACGGGTAGTCACACACGCTTTCCGGATGGCTCAAAATCGGAGGAAGAAAGTGACCTCCGTGGACAAAGCCAACGTATTGGAGTCCAGCAAGCTATGGCGCAAAATCGTGGAAGAAGCCGCAGCCAGTTTCCCTGATGTGGAATATGAACACATGCTGGTAGATGCCGCTGCCATGAAATTGATTACGTATCCGGCTGCATTTGATGTCATCGTTACAGAAAATATGTTCGGTGATATTTTAAGCGATGAGGCTTCCGTGATTACAGGATCCCTCGGCATGCTGCCATCCGCCAGTCTCCGTGCAGACGGCTTCGGCCTTTACGAACCAGTCCATGGTTCTGCGCCGGATATCGCAGGTCAAAATAAAGCCAATCCGCTTGGGGCTATTCTTTCTGCAGCCATGATGCTTCGCAGCTCATTCGGAATGGAGCAGGAGGCCAGCGGAGTGGAGGAAGCTGTGAAAAGTGTATTGGAAGAAGGATATTGTACAAGTGAGTTTCAGCGTTTCGGAAGCAAAATAGTGTCAACAACGGAAATGACAAGGCGGATCATCGAGGAAATCGACTCTGAGCTTGTTTCCGAACATATCATGTCAGCGTACGTGTGAGGTGAAGGAAGATGGGCAAAACAATCATAGAAAAAATATGGGAAAAGCATGTTGTGCATCGGGAGGAAGGCAAGCCGGATCTGCTGTATATCGACCTTCATCTCGTGCACGAAGTGACATCTCCGCAGGCATTTGAAGGTTTGCGCCTGAATGGAAGGAAGGTAAGAAGACCAGATCTGACTTTTGCCACGATGGATCATAATGTGCCAACACGGCTGAACGAAGCGGTTGTGGATCCGATTTCTGAAAAGCAGATGTCGACTTTGGAGAAGAACTGCCTGGAATTCGAGGTGCCGCTTGCGGGTATGGGCCATCCGGACCAGGGGATTGTTCACGTTATCGGCCCAGAACTGGGCTTGACCCAGCCGGGGAAAACCATCGTGTGCGGTGACAGCCATACTTCCACACATGGGGCTCTTGGCGCGTTGGCTTTTGGAATCGGAACAAGTGAAGTGGAGCATGTTCTTTCCACCCAGACACTGTGGCAGTCAAAGCCGAAAACGATGCAGGTACAGGTAAACGGTGAGCTGGGACACGGAGTGACGGCAAAGGACCTGATTTTGGCCATCATCGCCAAATACGGCATCAACGTCGGTACAGGGCATGTCATGGAGTATACGGGAGAAGCGATCCGGAATCTTTCCATGGAAGAACGGATGACAGTCTGCAATATGTCCATTGAGGCAGGGGCCCGTGCTGGGCTGATCAGCCCGGACGAAACCACTTTTGACTATTTAAGAGGCCGGGAGCATGTTCCTTCCGGAGAGGCCTACGACCAATTGGTGGAAGAGTGGAAACAGCTTGCCACCGATCCGGACGCTGTCTATGACACGGTGATTAAGATTGAAGCCTCCGAAATTGAGCCTTTTGTCACATGGGGCACGAATCCGGCAATGGGAATCGGCATCGGCGCAACCATTCCGCGTCCAGAGGATGCAGCGAATGAATCGGAAAAGGCGGAAATCGAACAGGCGCTTGACTATATGGGCCTTAACGGCGGCATGAGCATGACGGATGTAGACATTCAATATGTATTCATCGGTTCCTGTACAAACTCCCGAATTGAAGACCTTCGTTCGGCAGCGGCCGTCCTTAAAGGAAGAAAAGTGAGTGCCGGCGTTAATGCAATTGTGGTGCCGGGTTCCCGTACCGTCAAAGCACAGGCTGAGCAGGAAGGGCTGGACCAGATTTTCCTCGAAGCAGGTTTTGAATGGCGTGAAACAGGGTGCAGCATGTGCCTTGCGATGAACAGCGACCAGGTTCCGGCCGGTAAACGGTGCGCTTCTACATCCAACCGTAATTTCGAGGGCCGCCAGGGCAATGGTTCCAGGACACACCTTGTCAGCCCCGCCATGGCAGCGGCAGCTGCAGTTGAAGGCCGATTCGTGGATGTAAGAAGCTTCATGAAAGAGGAGGTGCACGCATGAACCCCATCAAAGAAGTGACGAGCGTGCTTACCCCGCTTGGCCGTTCCAATGTGGATACAGACCAGATCATTCCTAAACAGTTCTTAAAGAGGATTGAGCGCACAGGTTTCGGAAAATACCTGTTCTATCACTGGAGATTTAATGATGATGGATCGGAGAAAGCCGACTTTGTCTTAAATAAGCCGGCATTCAAAGGCAGTGAAATCCTGGTTGCCCGCGACAACTTTGGCTGCGGGTCTTCCCGTGAGCATGCCCCCTGGGCACTTGGCGACTACGGTTTCCGAGTCATCATCGCCATGAGCTTCGCGGATATTTTCTACAACAACTGTTTGAAAAACGGCATACTTGCCATCAAACTGGAGGAAGCAGAGATTGAAGAACTGCTTGCTGCAGGGAAAGATAAGCCGCTGGAAGTGACCGTATCCCTTGAAAAAGAAACGATTGAAACGGCAGAAGGAAAGGTCTATTCCTTTGCGGTCGATCCATACCGCCGGCAAATGCTGCTGAACGGATGGGATGAAATTGCACTGACCTTGCAATTGGAAGATAAAATCACCGAATATGAACAAGCAAACGTCTAATTCGGTTAGAAACCCCGCCTTGGCATAAATGCCGGGGCGGGGTTTTATTTGAATCAGTTTCTGCAATTCGACCCTGTTTCACACTCTGTAAGTTCCCCATACTATGTTTTCTCATTCCTTTATGATCCGTTCATACCCCGTTCATATTGGGCTTCTACAATATACAAAGAAGTTCGAATGGAGGGGATGATCGCATGCTTCAGCCTTTTAGAAAATTAGTCGCCTTTTCAAGCAGTACAAGAGGCTCAAAAATCGTTATAGCCCTATGGCTTCTCGCTGTTGTCCTCTTTTCCGCGTTGGCTCCATCGGCGAAAGAGTTTGCAGGCAACAGCAAAGAAAACAGTGTGAAAGGGGATACCCCTTCAGAAATAGCGGCGCAGGTATTGGAGGAGCAATTTCCTTCCGATAAAGGGCTGCCCGCTCTATTGGTGTTCCACCGTGAAGAAGGCATTACAAATCTGGATCGTGAAAAAATCATTCATATAAGTGAATGGCTTGCTTCTGAACAAAAGCCCGAACACCTTAAAAGTGCCCTGCCGTTTCATGAATTTCCAAAATCGCTTCAAGATCAAATGTTTTCAAGGGATGGCACCACTCTTCTTGTAAATGTGATGCTGGAGCCTGATTTGGATTCCGACCTGGCGTTTGAAGCGATGGAAAACATAAGGGATAAAGCAAGCTCCATTGGTCTGGATGGAATGAAATTTGAAATAACCGGGCCTGCAGGCATCTCGGCAGATACCATATCACTGTTCAAGAATGCCGATTTTGTCTTGATGTTGGCAACAGTCGCGCTGATTTTCATCATTTTGATTGCCATTTACCGTTCTCCCGTGCTTGCGATTACCCCCTTGGTCATTGCAGGAATCGTCTATGGCGTGGTTGACCGGATTTTGGGCATCGCCGGCAAAAACGGCTTGTTCCCGGTGGATAGTTCCGCCATCTCCATTATGCTGGTTTTGCTTTTTGCCGTATTGACCGATTATAGCCTTTTCGTTTTTTCAAGATATAAAGAGGAACTGAAGAAACAAGAGTCCAAATATGGAGCGATGGGGGAAGCCATGTACCACGTTTCCGAGCCGATTGTCTTCAGCGGGGGAACCATCCTGCTTGCGATGCTGACTCTTTTCGTCACAGTATTCCAGCCCTATAACCACTTTGCTCCTGTATTCTCAACAGCCGTAGCTGTCATCCTCTTAGCAGGACTGACGCTCATTCCGAGCATGTTCTCCCTGTTGGGAAGAAAAGCCTTCTGGCCGTCTGTACCAAAGGTTCAAATGAAGACCATAAAGAAAGAGGGAATATGGTCCAGCATCGCTTCTGCTGTCATGAAGAGGCCGGGCCGGCTCGGAGGTATTTTCTTGGCTGTATTTTTGGCAGGCGCTCTTCAATTCCCCTCCATTCAATATTCCTTCAACCTGCTGAAGTCATTTCCAGAGGACATGCCTTCCAGACAGGGCTTTGAGTTGTTGGAAGATCATTTTGAAGCCGGACAATTGGCGCCGGTCACCGTCATCATGGATGCCGGCCGTACGATCGATATGGATGAAAGCTTTCTACAAAAAGTCAGCGACTTAAGGACAGAGCTGGAGAAACAGAACGGCGTCAGTGCCGTCACTCCGCAAATCTCCGAACCTTTGATGAAGAATCGTGATATGCTTCCGCGTAATTTTTTGGCGGAGAGCGGGGAAGCCATCAGGCTCCAATTGGTTTTGGATGACAATCCCTATGAGCTATCTGCAGTGGATACCATCCAGCGGCTCCGTGATTCCAGCGGGGAGCTTTTGGAAAAGAGCAATCTGTCCTCACAGGAATTTGAACTGCACTATGCCGGACAGACAGCCCAGCAGCTTGATGCAAGACTGATGAATCAGCGTGATACGATCGTCCTGTTTTCCCTCGTGACCGTCTTGCTTACCGTAATACTGTTCTTCCAGACTCAATCCTTCCTGATGCCGGTGTTGATGATGTCGACCATCCTCTTATCCTATTTTTCAACAATGGGCTTCAGCTGGTGGATATTCAGGCATGTGATGGACTTTGAAGCGGTCAGCTATCGCCTTCCTATATACACGTTTGTGTTTATGGTGGCGCTTGGGATTGATTACAATATCATGCTGGTGTCCAGAATCAAGGAAGAAACGGCCAGCCTTCCATGGAAAGAGGCGGTCGGAAGGGGAGTGGCTTTGACTGGCGGCGTCATTTCCTCTGCAGGACTCATCCTTGCAGCCACCTTTGCTGTGCTGATGACTCAGCCGATTCAGGAGCTTTTCCTATTCGGCTTTACCATGGCACTTGGCATTTTGCTCGACACCTTTGTAATCAGGGGAGTGTTCTTTCCAGCCATATTAATTTTGACCAATAGAAAGAAAAAGGAACGGCGAAAGACAGATAGCCCTTTGGGCATGTAGAAGGTAATGCATTCCGCTTTGCCAATAGCTGATAATGGGAGTACAGTAAACATAAAGGAGGTACTGGACCGTATGCAGACACGTATATTGGTAGTGGACGACGATCCCCATATTCGGGAACTGCTCCGCTTTTATCTTCATAAAGAACGCTATATCGTTGCGGAGGCAGCGGACGGGAATGAGGCCTCTGCGTTATTGGAAAAGGAACAAGTCCATCTGGCCGTCGTGGATGTCATGATGCCCGGGAAAAACGGCTGGGAGCTTTGCGAAGAAATCCGCCAATACTATGATATTCCCGTTATATTGCTCACGGCAAAAGGGGAAATGGAGGACAAGGCCAAAGGCTTTTTGTCCGGTACCGACGATTATGTCGTAAAACCGTTTGAACCGGAAGAGTTGCTTTTCAGAATCCGTGCCCTGCTGAGGAGATACCAAATGGTTTCAGATAACATCATTAAAATGGAGAACACCATCATTGACAGAAATAAATACGAGGTGAAAGCCGGAGACAAGAGGCTTGTGCTGCCTCTGAAGGAATTTGAACTCCTTGCCCAGCTCGCAAGCCAGCCGGAACGCATGTATACAAGGGAACAGCTGCTGGAACTTGTATGGGGAAATGATTACGAAGGCGACAGCCGGACGATCGATGTGCACATCAAAAGGCTGAGGGAAAGGTTCCGAGATCTGACCGATGACTTCAGGATCGTCACCATCCGGGGGCTGGGCTACAAGCTTGAGGTGAACGGGAAATGAAATCCCTTTA
>DATBUB010000442.1:0-1507 GCA_036516555.1 Bacillaceae bacterium | reverse complement strand
GGCGGTGAAGCCTTTCAGCCGCTGAGCTTCACTCTCTTTCGCCATATCTCATCTACTGGCCCCAATCAACGCTTTACTTCATTCAACTGTATTTTTCTTATTTTATCGCAGTGATCGTTAGAATATTCCGAAGTTTTAATTGTCATTATGCTGGAAACCACACTCGTCTGTCAAGTGCTAAAGAAAAATTCTTTTAAATTATAAGGAAAAGCAGAGCCTCCCTTTGCCTCACACACATATGGTATGATTTGGATAAGGAAGGGAATTGATTATCCAATAGGGAGGCCATTCAATGATCACCCAGTATTTCAAAAAAATAGACGAGATTTTCCAAGTTATTTTGGCATCTGAACAGCCTGCCATGGAGATAGCGGCAGAAAAAATCTCTGAGTCTATCATGAACGGCGGAATTATTCAGCTTTTCGGATCAGGGCATTCCCATTTGCTCACCGAAGAAGTGTTTTACAGGGCAGGGGGCTTGGTACCGGTGAAGCCGATTTTCGTTGAGCCCCTGATGCTGCATGAGGGAGCATTCAGGTCATCCGAACTTGAAAGAGAGAAGGATTATGCTGGCAAAATCATTGCTGGCCAGGATATACGTCCCGAGGATGTTGTGTTTGTCATCTCAAATTCAGGCCGTAACCCGGTCCCCATCGAGTTTGCGGTGAAAGCGAAGGAAATGGGGGCTTTCACAATCGCGTTAACCTCGCTTGATTGTACAAAAAAACAGCCTTCCCGGCATATAAGCGGAAGGCATTTACATGAGTTTGTTGACCTCGTTCTCGATAATCACATTGCGGCAGGCGACGCAATTCTTACGGATAACCAGGTGAAAGTTCCATTCGCCGCCGCTTCCACCATAGTAGGGAGCGCAATCTTAAACGCCATTTTCGCCAAAGCCATCACCCACATGGCGGCCAAAGGCTTCGATCCGCCAATCTTCCTCAGCGGCAACATCGACGGCGGAGACGCCCACAACAAAAAACAAGTACAAAAATACAAAACGCGAATCCCGCTCCTTTCTTAAAACAAAGCGCGGATGAACTAGGTGACGTCCTGAGAGAAGCAAAGGGAAGGTTCCGCTGCTTCCTTCGTAACCCGAGGAAAGCGCTGGAACCGTCCCTTGCTTAATTAAAATATAAGAAAGCCTAGCGAGATGATGATGCCTGTTACGATGAGGGTCAGCACACAATATCCCATTATGTCTCTAGCTTTTAGGCCTGCGATGGCGAGCGCAGGGAGGGCCCAGAATGGCTGGATCAGGTTGGTCCAGGCATCGCCCCAAGCTACGGCCATAGCGGTTTTTGGAATGGAGACGCCCATTGTCTGTGCTGCCTCCAGCATGACAGGTGCCTGAACGGCCCACTGTCCGCCGCCGGATGGTACGAAAAAGTTCACGAGTCCAGCGCTTAGGAAAGTAAAGAAGTGGAACGTGTATTCATTGGAAATGGCCACGAACCCTTTGGACATGACCGCAGCTAGGCCAGAATCGGTCATCATCCCCATA
>DATBUB010000441.1:0-8653 GCA_036516555.1 Bacillaceae bacterium | reverse complement strand
GTTGACGGAAGCCTGACAAAGGCCACCAATATTATTGAATGCAGGCGGATTGAGAAGGCGCTGGGAAGAAAAAAGTCAGGTACAAATGGGATTGCTTACCATGCCACCATTCCTCTCCAGTCGGGGGATGAGATTTTCGGCCTCCTGAATGTGGCGGCTCCGGGGAAAAAAGAATTCGGGATAGATGAGCTGGCTTTGCTGGAGTCTGTCGCTCTGCAGATTGGATCGGCGATTAAGAGGGTGCGCCTGACAAAAAAGGAACAGGAAATGGCTCTGATAGAGGAACGCAACAGACTTGCCAGGGACTTGCATGATTCGGTAAATCAGCTGTTGTTTTCCTTGACGCTTACGGCTCGAGCCGGTATGGAAATGACGGAGAATCAAGAGACAAAGGATACCTTTAAGCATATTCAGGGCCTGGCCCAAGAGGCGCTTACCGAAATGCGTGCGCTTATATGGCAGCTGCGTCCCAACGGTTTGGAAAAAGGGCTGGTGCAGGCCATCAAGGGCTATGGAGACATGCTGGGCCTGTCAGTCAAATCACGTGTCACAGGACTGGTCTCTTTGCCTTCACAGACGGAAGAAACCTTGTGGAGGATCAGCCAGGAAGCATTGAATAATTGCAAAAAGCACTCCGGACAAAAGGAAGTATTCGTCGGCATCAACTCATTGCCCGATAAAATCATGCTGTCCATTGAAGATTCCGGCTGCGGCTTCCTGTACAGGCAAGGAAGCACACTGCCGACTCTGGGAATCGAAAGCATGAGGGAGAGGGCTGAAGCCATGGGCGGAAGTTTCCGGATTGAAAGTGAACCCGGTGAAGGCACAACAATCAAGGCGGAACTGCCTTATTAGGGGGGGAGAGCCATGAATATTCGCATACTCATCGCAGATGACCATCATGTAGTCAGGCGCGGGCTTGTTTTTTTCCTGCAGACCCAAAAAGATGTTAAGGTAGTAGGGGAGGCTAAAAATGGGCAAGAAGCGGTTGATTTGGCCCTTTCCCTTAAACCTGATGTCGTCCTGATGGATTTGGTCATGCCGGTTATGGACGGCATTGAAGCTACGGGCAAAATAAAAGAGAACATTCCGGAAACTCATGTCATGATATTGACTAGCTTTGCCGACCAGGACCATGTCATTCCCGCGATAGAAGCAGGGGCATCGGGATACCAGCTGAAAGACATCGAACCGGATGAATTGATTGCGGCCATCCGAAAGCTGGTCAGCGGTGAGAATACGCTGCATCCAAAAGCGACCAGTCTGCTGATGACCAGTGTAAACCGCCGGGATCCGGCAGCTGACATGATTTCAGCCCTGACCAACAGGGAAAAGGAAGTCCTGGAGGAGATTACAAAAGGGAAGAGCAATAAAGAGATTGCGGCTGATTTGGCAATCACCGAAAAAACAGTCAAAACCCATATTTCAAATATTTTTTCCAAGCTGGAAGTGGCGGATCGTACACAGGCAGCCATGTTTGCCGTGAAAAATGGTTTCGTCAAGCCTTGACAGCAGTGATTTAGCAAAGGAGCGATTGTGCACATGAATGTGTTGGTCATTAATGGAGGCATGCCAAAAGGAGGAAGGACGGAGCAAATCACCCGTTTTATATCAAACAAGTACGGCTTTGATTACTTTGATATCAATTCGGCTGATATCCCGCTATTGACAGGTGAACAGGAGCAATGGCAGCTCCCTTCCGTTACGGATTTCAAAGACAGGGTCGGAGCTGCAGAAGGAATCATCCTGATTTCTCCCGAGTATCACGGTGGTATGAGCGGCGCTTTAAAAAATACGCTTGATTTCCTGTCGAGCGATCAGCTCGCCCATAAACCGGTGGCTTTGCTGGCTACAGCCGGCGGGGGAAAAGGCGGCATCAATTGCCTGAACAATATGAGGACCGTCATGCGCGGGTTCTACGCCAATGTGATCCCAAAGCAAATCGTCCTGGACCCGGACTGCTTCAATTATGATGACGGCACATTATGGGAAGAACCGGAGAAAAGGGTTGACGATCTTGTATTTGAACTGAAAATCTATATGAAGGCAGCAGGCATGATGAAAATCCATTAATACCCGGCGCCCCACACAGGGCTCGCCGGGTTTTTTCATACAAGCTGATATGGACGTTCTCCCCGGATGCCAGCCTTGAGTTCCAGCACGTCATTTGCATGGTCCAAATACCTAAGCAGCGAATAAAGCTGCCGCTCAATGAGAGAGTAATCCTTTGAAAAATTATAGGCATGCATGAACCGTTCAATCCGTTTGGATAGCATATTGTCCTTTGTTCTCACCATCAGGATGATCAGGTTATCCCACTCGGAACGGTACGTGTAATATAAAGCACGGTCGTAATCCAGGCTGATGTCCATCTTTAACCCTCCTTTAACGGAGTTGACTTTATTATTTGCAGGCACGGTTTTGTTTTTCAGTGTAAAAGTTGACATTGCCGGCCACGGATGGATTCCTTGTTTTGCATGGATAACAGAAGGGCGCTTGCGGACACTACATAAAAAAAACAGCCGTCTGTTTCATCATTATCCCTGAATCCTCATACATTGTGGATAAAAGGGGGAATTGGCCAATGAAGACGGATGCGAAAGAGCTGGAATATGCCATAGCCGAAATCACGGAAATTGCAGCCGGCCTGGGGCTTGACTTTTATCCGATGCGATATGAGGTTTGTCCAGCGGATATTATTTATACGTTTGGCGCATATGGAATGCCCACCCGTTTTTCCCATTGGAGCTTTGGAAAGCAGTTTTTCAAAATGAAACTGCATTATGATTTTGGGTTAAGCAAAATATATGAGCTCGTCATCAATTCAAATCCATGCTATGCCTTTCTGCTGGATTCCAATACGCTCATCCAAAACAAACTTATCGTGGCACATGTGTTGGCACACTGTGATTTTTTCAAAAACAATGCCAGGTTCAAAAATACAAAGCGGGATATGGTTGAAAGCATGGCTGCTACGGCTGAGCGGGTCAGGCAATATGAGATTGAATATGGGAAAAAGGAAGTGGAAGAGTTTCTCGATGCGGTGCTTGCCATTGAGGAGCATATCGATCCGTCCCTTCTCCGTCCGGCTTTGAGCTGGACAAAGGAAGAGGAGGAATGGGAAGAGGATCTTCCTCCATCCACTCCATACGATGATCTATGGAATCTTGACAGCCAGTCCAAAAGAAAAGCCGAACGAAGGAAAAGGAAAAAGAAGTTCCCGCCGCAGCCCGAAAAGGATCTCATGCTGTTCATCGAGCAGCACAGCAGGGAACTATCCGACTGGCAGCGGGATATCATGACAATGGTCCGGGAAGAAATGCTCTATTTCTGGCCGCAGCTGGAGACTAAGATCATGAATGAAGGCTGGGCTTCGTATTGGCACCAGCGGATCATACGCGAAATGGACCTGACGAGTGCAGAAGCCATTGAATTTGCCAAGCTGAATGCAGGTGTGGTCCAGCCTTCCAGAACGACCATCAACCCTTATTATTTGGGGCTGAAGATATTTGAGGATATTGAAGAACGGTATAACAACCCTGACGAAGAAATGAGAAAACAGGGTGTGGAACCGAATTCCGGAAAAGAAAAAATATTTGAAGTCCGTGAAATAGAATCGGATATATCTTTTCTAAGGAATTATTTGACGAAGGACCTTGTGACCAGGGAGGATATGTATCTCTTCCAAAAGCAGGGCCGTGACTACAAAGTGGTGGACAAAGAGTGGACCCGTGTCAGAGATCAGCTTGTCAACATGAGAGTCAATGGGGGATTTCCATACATTACGGTAAATGACGGCGACTTTATGAAAAATGGAGAATTATATTTAAAGCACTGGTACGAAGGTGTTGAACTGGATCTTAAATACCTTGAAAAGGTTCTTCCGTATATACACCGGCTATGGGGGAGGACCGTCCATATGGAAAGCACGGTTGACAACCGCCAGATGGTGTTCAGCTATGACGGGAGAAGTGTGCAGAGGAAGTTTTTGTAATATCAGGAGAGAGCACGCCAATACTAGCGGCGTGCTTTTTTCTGTCATGTTTTAAAGATGCTCAATGAGGAATTAATATGGATGTAAAGAAAAATGCACAAAGGAGGATGCTCATGTTTCTCGACAGCTTTGTGAATCAGAACATACAGGTCAAATTCAAAAACTTTCCTGAAGCGCTGACTGGCCCCATGACGGGGATATTTAAGCCCGAAGATTGGTATACGGTGAAACTGATAAGCTCGGAAAGCATGGGGATCTGGGTGGAAAATCCATGTTATAAACGGACGATGGTTCAGGATGAGGATGGCAGGGACATACCGCTTGAAGAACAAAAAGAGGAAAATTGCACCACAAATCTGCTGATTCGATGGGAATATATACATTCCGTCATCACCCTGCCGAATGAGCATACAAAAGGCATCGATAAAGAAACCATGCTGATTGGGTTCCATTCCTGAAAGAAAAAGCACACATTGTTGGCTGATATTCTGGCTGGCAAGGGGTGCTTTTTTATGTAAAAGGGCTGTATGTGCACGTAAATGAAAACAGGGTCTGAACCTGTACCGGAACCAGACCCTATATATAAGGGGGGGGAAAATAATTACTTACAAATATTATGATAACAGAAAATGGTCGGACAAAATGTTATGATCCTGTGAAAAATTTGTTAAGGATCTGTTTTTTTCAATGTGCCTCTATAAGACATGATGGTGGTTTTCATTGATGCATACACACCTACGGCAGCGTTCCCGTAAAAAAAGCCCATGAATATAGCAGCCCATATATGATACCTATGGGCAATAAATAAGGCGAAAGCCAAACCAATTACATTTGCCACTGTTGGGACAAGGACACGCGGAACGGGAACCAAGGTCTTTACAGCCTGTGTGGCTAAAACAACAGCAGGTACCGCAATTAATGAATCCCAGAAATTTGTATGTATCGTCGGGAAAGGTTCCAATAGAACACACCTGCCTTTTTTTCATTTTTATTCTATTGTTCCCATATTTCGATCATTACCATATAAAAAAAGGAGTGCCGTTTGCCAGACACTCCTCTTCATGGTTAATACAAGTAAGAAGCTCCTACGATGATGAGCAAAATAAACAATACGACAATCAACGCAAAATTGTTAATGTTACCGCTGCCTCCGCCGTAACCCATAATCAAGTCACCTCCTTAACTGGAGCTAACTTATCATATGAGCCAAATGTACTTTTTGTATGGGACAACGGTGGGGGAATCGAAAAATGGATTAATGGCTTATTTTGATGCTGAAGACCAGAATTTAGTGAAGGTCAGGCTTTTGCACCGAGCAGGAAGCCCATGACAACAAGGCCGAAAGAAACATACCCTGCAATTCGGACAGGATGCTTTTTATCTTTCTCGAAAGAATCAAACACCCTTGAGGTTACATCCAAAAAAAGAAGTGTTCCGGCTCCGACCAACAGTCCGCTTAATACGCTTTTGCCGCCTGAATGGAACATATCGAGCATAGAATTGATAAAGACGATCCACACATACCCCAAAAATCCATGGAGCACAACGGAATAAATCATTTTTAGTATTTTCATGTCCCTTACCTCCCACGGAACCATCATACCATCAAAAAGAAGATAAATATCCCATTAATGCCAAAATAAAAAGGAGAAACTGTGCCAGGCAGGCAGAAAAAAGACCCGGCGGCTCCCCGCTGAGTCTGAGTGTGGACAGTATGTTTTCAGCACATGAAATCTATGCCCGTTCTAGTTGTTCCAGCTTCACATCCAATTCTTTTTTATCCAGTACGGACTTCGGATAAAAAGACTCGATTTGATCGAGTATTTCGTTTACGTCTTCCAGGTCAAACGGCTGAAGGAAATGATAGTTATAGAAGATGGATCCCTGGCTGGTTTCAAGCAGGATAGAGAATAATTGATGGGCATTTCCTCTTCCGGTGTCTTCGTCACCAAAAAACACCTCATCCGGTGCCATTTCTGACTGGCTGACGTATAAATTGCCATTTGCGGAGTTGGCCCGTGCTTTTTCAGCAAACTCCAGCACTTCTTCAACAGACTGGGCAAAATGCAATTTGATATCCCTCCTTGACCGCACTCTCTTTATATCTTTCCCTGCTGACATGGATGTTTAAACGGTCTTTTTCATACCAGCATGAAAGGGATGGGAATAGGGAAGGAAGAATGTATATATCAGGAGGAGAGGCGCATGGAAATCATCGATCTGCATTGCGATGTACTGTATAAATTATGGGAAACCGGCGGAAAGCTGCGATTTGAGGATTCTGTTGAATTGGAGGCTAATAAAGGAAGATTAAAAAGGGGACAGGTCAAAGTGCAGTGTTTTGCTGTATTTATCCCTCCAGAGATGAAGACGGAACATACTTTCCAGGCCGCATTGGCTCAAATTGATCTTTTTTACAAGGATGTTCTTGGGAATAATCCTGAGATGAAACATATAAGGTCATGGGAAGATTTTGACAGACTGAGTCCGGGGGAAATAGGCGCAATGCTGACGTTGGAGGGCGTTGGTTGCATTGGCAATGACATCGGCAAGCTCGAAAGGCTGTATCGTCTCGGAGTTATGTCCGTAGGTTTGACATGGAACAATGCCAATCTGGCGGCAGATGGGGTGGGGGAACCAAGAGGTGCCGGCCTGACGTCATTTGGCAGGGATATTGTCCATCTTAATAATCAACATCGTATTTTAACAGATGTATCGCATTTGAGCGAGAAGGCCTTTTGGGATGTCATGGATTTCGCTGAATATCCGATAGCAAGCCATTCGAATGCCACGTCCATCTGCCCCCACCCGCGGAATTTAACCGATTCTCAGGCGCAGGCGCTTTTTCAAAAAGACGGAATGATTCATGTGGTATACTGCCCTCCATTTGTCACCGAACGGCTGCCAGCTGTCATGACGGACCTGATCAGGCATATCGATCATTTTTGTACGCTTGGAGGGGTGGCTCAAATTGGGCTCGGATCCGATTTTGACGGCATTACGTCCCATATACTTGGACTCGAAAATGCTTCCTGCATTCAGAATCTCATCAATGAATTGTTAAAATATTTTTCTGAAGAACAAGTAAAAGGCTTTGCAGGACACAATTTTTTACGGCATCGCCCAAGATAATTTCAACTGCCCAGCGTGAAAACGCTGGGCTTTTTTAGTTTTTCGCATTCGAAAAGAGCAACGGCTGATTAATATGCGGAAATGCTGGCGAAAATGGTAAAAATGCAAATTACAAAAATACTGCACTTAAAATAAGGAGGATGAACAGCTATGGCAAATGAAGGGAAAGACATATCACGCCGTGATTTCCTGAAAACGTCTGGAATTGCAACCGGAACCCTTATAGGCGGGGGCTTGATAGGCGGTCTGGTTGGCTACAATGCACAGAAAAACAATAACCAAAACAGGCAGGAAGAAGCCGGAAAGGAAGGTCTTACAAGTCCAAAAGGAAGGAAATTTTTTACGAGGAATAAGGATTTCGAAATTCTCTCCCAGGCAACCGAGAGGATTTTTCCTAAGGATGATCTTGGCCCGGGGGCGATCGACCTTGGCGTCCCTTATTTTATCGATAACCAGTTGGCGGGCAACTACGGCAATAATGCCAGAGAGTATATGCAGGGTCCATTCTATATCGGAGAGCCGACACAAGGGTATCAGACACCTTTTACCCGGGCACAGGTATTTCAGCAGGGTATAGCCGCCATTGAAAAGGAGGCCCAAACCCGCTTCAAGAAAAGTTTTACGGACTTGGAAGGCAAACAAATGGATGAAATACTGACCGACTTTCAGAAGGGCAAGGTCAAGATGGTGGGTGTCACGTCCGACTTTTTCTTTACATTGCTGAGAACAGCCACCATTGAAGGTGCCTATGCGGATCCCATCTACAGCGGAAACAACAATATGGACGGCTGGAAAATGAAGGGGTTTCCGGGGCACCAGGCGGCGTATATCAATGTCATCGATAATGAAGAGTTCCAAAAAATACAGCCTCAATCCCTGGCTAGCATGGATCATTAAAGGAGAATGTCAAAATGGCTAAGACACTTGAAAAAGTAGATGTTGTAACGGTAGGAGTGGGCTGGACCGGAGGAATCGTGGCGGCCGAGTGTGCGAAGGCAGGCATGAAGGTAGTGGGCCTTGAACGGGGAAAAGAAAGAGACACTTCAGATTATTTTATGGTGCATGATGAATATCGCTATGCCATCCGCTATGAGCTGATGCAAAACCTTGCCAAGGAAACGGTTACGTTCAGGAATAAGAGGAACCAGCGCGCCCTTCCCATGCGCCAAATGGGATCTTTTCTCCTAGGAGAAGGGCTGGGCGGTTCGGGAACACATTGGAATGGGTGGACGTTCAGGTTCCTTCCCTATGATTTTGAAATCAGGTCGATGACTGAAAAAAGGTATGGGGGAAATAAAATTCCGCAAGATCTGCTGCTTCAGGATTGGGGAATTACATACGATGAGCTGGAGCCGTATTTTGACCGGTTTGAAAAAACAGCGGGGATCTCAGGGGATAACAAAAATCCCTTTGCGGGGACAAGGAAAAGTGAATATCCGACTCCGCCGATGAAAAAGACTCCGATTCTCCAAAAATTTGAAAAGGCGGCTGAAAAACTGGGCTATCATCCGTATATGATGCCATCCG
>DATBUB010000440.1:0-1930 GCA_036516555.1 Bacillaceae bacterium | reverse complement strand
ACGCATTCTTATTTCGCTTCTTCTTTTTTGGTGCCAAGGTTCTTGAATTGTCCCATCAGCTTGTTGCGGGACTCTTCATTTCTCAGGAGATACGCTGCGCCAAGTGCAAGTGTCGTAAACAATGCTTTGTTCTTCATCTGTTTCTCTCCTTTTGATGGATTTCTTATATCCTTCTTATTCCCCATCATCACCGGAATAAACGATGAAATCCATCATCCTTGAAATTCCAGAAGAGAAAAACCGAACGGTTCCAACGTTATTTCAGGTCCGGCAAACGTTCCTCCGGTCCACAAATCCTTGGCGCAACCAGTCAAGGCAGCGGGCAGCACAAACGTTGATGCATCTTCCGATACATTGAACAGCACTGCAGCCTTTTCCCCTGTATCTGCAGTCTTTATAAATCCGACAACATTGGAATCCTGACTGACATCCAAAAATGAAATCCGTCCTTCGTTGGCCAAAAGAGCTTGCTCCTTCCGCAGCCTGATCAACTTCTGTACATGGGCAAATAATTCCCGGTCCTGCTTTTCTTTATCCCATTCCATGCATTTTCGGCACCCGGGGTCCTGCCCGCCATCCATGCCGATTTCATCACCATAATAAATACAAGGCGACCCGATGAATGTCAGCAAAAACGTAAAAATCTGTTTCAGCCGGCGCTTGTCACCTCCGCACTCGTTCAGTACCCGGGGCGTGTCATGGCTTCCCACAAGGTTAAATGCACTTTTTTGCACAGTGTCCGGGTACATGAACAGCACGGTTGTCATGTTCTCGACAAACATATGTGGTGTGATGCTCCCTTTTGCAAAAAGATCGAGCACATTTCGCGTCAACGGGTAATTCATGACAGCATCAAACTGGTCGCCCCTCAGCCATGGCATGCTGTCATGCCAGATTTCACCCAATATATATAGGTCCGGCTTGATCGCTTTTACTTCCCGGCGGAAATCGCGCCAGAAGGCATGATCGACTTCATTGGCCACATCCAGGCGCCAGCCGTCGATGTCAAACTCCTCTACCCAATAGCGCGCCACTCTCAGCAAATATTCTCTTACTTCTTCATTTTGAGTGTTCAGCTTCGGCATAAATGGAGTGAAAGCAAACGTTTCATAATTCGGCATTGGTTCTGTTGCAAGCGGGAATTCAAGCACATGGAACCAATCTTTATAACGGGAATCCAGACCGTTTTTCAAGACATCCTGAAACGGTGGGAAGTAGAAGCCGGAGTGGTTGAACACGGCATCCAGCATAACCCGTATTCCGTTTTCGTGACAGACGGCCACAAGGCGCTTGAGCGTATCCTTATCCCCAAACTGCGGATCAAGCTTCATATAATCGATGGTATCGTATTTATGGTTGGAGTGGGCTTCAAAAATCGGAGTAAAGTAAATTCCAGTGATTCCAAGCTCCCTTAAATATCCGACATTCTGGATAACACCTTCAAGGTCCCCGCCAAAAAAATTGGTCGGAGTGGGGTCTGTCTTGCCCCATGCCAATGTTCCTTCCGGATTATTGTCCGGGTCTCCGTTGGCAAAACGCTCGGGGAAAATCTGATACCAGACCGTATCTTTCACCCAATCGGGAGCCTGGAAAATGTCCGATTCGTGTGCATAGGGAACACAAAAGTAGTGGGCAATATCCGTTGAACGTTCACTGAAAAAACCAGCCTCGCCAAAAAACGTTTTCTCCCCGCCGGAAGCAAGCTCAAACCCATAACGGAAACGCTTATAAGGAGACGTAACAGAAGCTTCCCAATAATCATAAAGCGAATCAGTCCCTGCTTTTTGCATCTCCAATTCCGAATAAATCCATTTTCCATCCTGCCAATGATAGGGGTCTCCATACAGTAGTAAAACAGAATCTATATCCCCCTGAGCTGTTTTAATCCGGATTTGGATCTGCCCTTTAGCGCAAGCGTATGCATAGCTGT
>DATBUB010000439.1:0-16730 GCA_036516555.1 Bacillaceae bacterium | reverse complement strand
GGCAACCTCCGGCACACGGATAAACTCTCCGATGACCGGATCCCCGACAGTGAATTCATCACCTTCCGGCTGGATGGAAAGATGGGAACAGTCAATAATCGAGTCGGGAGACAAGGTATTCATATCGATACCTCCCTGATTTTCGCGATTCTGATCATCTCATCAAGATCTGCCAGCTGCTGTCGTTTTCCTGAGCATGTTGGACAATATGCTTTTGAATCAAAAGGATAATCCGTTTGATTTATCTCCATGGTGGAAGTATCTACTTGGATCTGTGGTTTCGAAATCGGCGCGATGCCGGTAATCATTTTAACTGCATCGGAAATGAAGAGTCCCGTTAGGATGGACAGATTGGGTGCGAAACCGGTATTGACCTGGGAAAAGACTTTCCCATATGAGGCTGTCAGTCTGTATGCGTTATCCGGATCCGACTCTAATGAATCAAGCAGTTTACAGTCATAGCAGGGATCCTGATGGGATGGAACCCGTCTTTCCCACATGATGGATTGGTTATTGAAGCCTCCCATATAAAAGGGAATGCCAAGTATATAGCAAGCTGCATTTACCCAGCGGAATGCCTGAATGGCAGGCTGGTCCATCATGGTGATCACAGCATTGGCCCCCTTAATGAGAGGAAGAAGCTCTTTATAGCCGGTAATCTCTTTATTGTGTATGGTGACGGTAATATCCGGGTTGATCAGGCGAAGCTTTTGTTCGGCAGCCCTTGATTTTAAATTGCCGATGTCATTCTCGTTATAAAGGAATTGCCTGTTCAGATTTGTCCGCTCCACCGTGTCAAAGTCCACCCCAACGATCTCACCCACCCCGAGCCCGGCCAAATACGCTGCTGCCAACGATCCTCCCCCCATTCCTAGAACGGCTACCTTTGAATTTCTGAGCCGATCCTGAAAAGAGTATTTGCTTGTATCCAAGCTTGCATAGCCGGAGAAATAATTCAGATTCGCCTGATAGCGTTCCAGCTCAGTTTCAGAATATGTAGGGGGAACAGCGGAATCTTCTATAAAGCCTAAGTCATTCAATGCCAAAACGGCAGAGTGAATATCGTCTTCTGTAATATTCAAGCTGAGAGCCAGTTGTTTGGTTGTTCTTGTCCCATCCATCAACTCAATGAGATCAAAAATTTTTCCATCTGCATCATCCAGTTCAGTTGTCAGGCCATTTAAATGGACTTCAATTGATGTTTCTTTCCTTACAATGGGCCGAAGGGTTTTCTTGAAAACGGGCTTCATGCCTAGCGCCTCCTTAAATAGAAATAGGCCATATATGAAAATATGGCCTACTCATTCTGTTAAGTAAGTATGAATTAACCAGAGTACGGAATTGCAGTCGGAGTCAGTTTTTCAGTTTTTCTAACATTGATTTTCATGTTATATGCCTCCTTTCCGTTTGAATTATCTTAAAATTACAATATTATGAAAGCGTTTACAAATGTTTAAATTACGCTGATATACATATTCTATTTGCTTTTCCCAACATTCGACAATTTTCCTCCTGCACCATATTTAGGAATTAGGATATAAGTACTGGAAAATCCCCTGTCAGTTAAACAGATTTTTCCCAAAAAAAGCATGCTGGCAACAGGATGTTTTAGTTCCGTTTTTTAGAGGAAAAAGGATAGTACAAATGGAATGGAGGGATCACTCATGAGTCATGAACCGACTCAAAATAAAATAGACCGGGCCAAAGCTTTGTCCGAACGCAACGATAAAGAAAAGGCATTTCGCAAGGATCAGGAGAAACAGGCGCAGCGTGATCAGCTGGTCATGCCGGTTGATGATGTATCCAATAAGCAGCTGGAAATCAATGAAGAAATCGAAGACAACAAGCGTGAATCATACGGAAAGGATTTTAACTGACATTAAACGGCTATCCCGATTTGGAGCGGGATGGCTTTTTTATTTGCCGGAAGCAATAAGACCAGGGATTCCGTGACAAGATAGAGGAAAGATTGTTTTTTTTGCAGCAACGCTCTGCATGCTGTTTGAGTTGTGTTGTAGGCACCGGACAGTAAACTTCCTTTAGTGGACAAAAAGCACGTGGAATGGGTGTAAATCTGGATTAAATGACGAAGAAACCAGCCACTGGTACGGTGAAACTACATATGTCCATCAAGTTACCTCATTCAGCGACTCAGTGTGCACATTTTTTCAAGCAACCCTTCCCGAACTATGTTATTTCGCCAGGTGGCAAAACTCACCGCCAAGCCCCTTTAATTATGCCAACTTTCTAAAACCTTAAATTCAGGTCCTTTTTTGTTAAAATAAGTACGGCAACTTGGAAAGGACGGATGTGAGAATGGCTAGGAAATCCATTTTTTATGATTATATACAAGTTATTATTGGGGCAGCGCTGGTCGGGCTGTCGTACAATATGTTTTTGCTGCCTTCAAGATTGGCGGCCGGCGGGGTATCGGGTGTGAGCACGCTTTTATATGAGCTGTATCAGTGGAATCCGGCTTATGTGCAGTTCGGGATCAATCTCCCGCTGTTCCTGGCAGGATTGTTCATCCTCGGGAAAGACTTCAGCGCGAAAACGCTGATTGGGACCATGTTTGTGCCTTTCATCATCTGGCTGACACAAGCAATGGACATTCGGGTGCATGACCCCATGCTCGGCGCCATTTATGGAGGGATCATGCTTGGAGTCGGCCTGGGGATTGTATACCGGGGAGGCGGATCCACGGGCGGGACAGCGATGATCGCCCAGCTGCTGAAAAAGTTCACCGGTATATCGAGCGGGTTCGCCCAGCTGATTGTGGACGGATTTGTGGTAGCGGCGTCGGCCCTTGTTTTCAATCTTGAGATTGCCCTGTTCGCTCTCATTTCCATATACGTGACGAGCAAGGTGATCGATTTTGTGCAGCTTCAGACATCCCCGACAAAGCTGGTCATGATCATCACGGAACAGGAAGACGTGATCCAGCGCATTATCCGGGATGAAATTGACCGCGGAATGACCAAGGTGAAATCGCTTGGCGGCTATTCCAACACGGAACGGACCGTCATTCTGTGTGTGATGGAGCAGTCGGAGGCGGTTTATCTGAAAAAAGTTCTTCAGGAACAGGAACCTGCCTCGTTCGTGATCTTCCTGAATGCCTCGGAGATATTGGGAAGGGGCTTTTCCAAAGATAAAATGAGCGGAGAAGGGGTTTCCCCCCTGAAATGACCGGAGATTTCCTGAGGAGAAAAAAACATGTCAAAAAAATTCTTGACATTCCTTTTTCAACAAGATAAGATGATAAATAATTCAAATTTTACTTCATATTTCTGGCTATGATGAAGAAGAGTAGCTGTTTTGTTGCACTGAAGAGAGCTGGTGGCCGGTGCGAACCAGTGTGCAGGAATGGTGAATGGGCTTCTGAGCTTCCAAACCGAACCTTGCTATAGGCAAGCAGTAGACTTTGGCGCGAAGGTCTTGGCGTTACAAAAGACGGGCACTAAACAACAGGGTTGTTTGCTGCCGGCAAAGTGAGCTGTTTTTTAGCTAATAAAGGTGGTACCACGGGTTCCTCGTCCTTTGGATGAGGGCCCTTTTTGTATTTTTTTAGAAGAAAAAAATCGATGATTAAGAAGAGTACGCAAGAGTGCGGCATTTGCAGAGAGCCGGTGATGGTGGGAATCCGGCATGTACGGACTTGCGGAATGGACTTAAGAGAGGTTTCCTGAAAAGAGTAGGGAGACACGGGTTCCTCCGTTAACGGGATAGGATATCGGCAGCTCCGTTGCCTGTATCCGAAAGAGATGGAGGCACATGGCCTCCAACATGAGGTGGCACCGCGGCATGATCGCCCTCTATAAACGCACTTGGCGTGTGTTTATGGAGGGCTTTTTTTATTCCATAAAAACAATATCCATGATGGAGGCGATACAAATGAAGTTTTATTTGCAAAAGCTGATGGCCGGTGAACATTTGAGCATGCAGGAAATGACGGAGGCGGCACGGATGCTCTTTACAGGGGAATCTTCCGACAGCGAGTCGGGAGCCCTTTTGGGACTGCTTGCGCTGAAAGGCGAAACAGCGGATGAGATTGCCGGTTTGGTGAAGGCCATCCGGGAAAAGTCGGCGGCCATTCTATCGACAGGCGGCAGCGTCATGGATAATTGCGGAACGGGGGGCGACGGTTCAAAAAGCTTTAATATCAGCACGGCATCTGCTTTCGTCATCGCAGGAGCCGGGATCAGGATTGCCAAACACGGGAACAGGAGTGTTTCCAGCCAGACCGGAAGCGCAGATGTGCTGGAACATCTCGGGGTGTCCCTCCACTCAAGCCCTGAAGAAACCGCAGAGCTCCTTGAGGAAAATGGGATTGCCTTCCTTTATGCTCCCCATGTGCATCCCGGGATGCAGAAGATCATGAAGGTCAGACGCGATTTAAGGGTGCCGACCATCTTCAACCTGATCGGCCCATTGACGAATCCGGTCCATTTGGACACACAGCTTTTAGGCATTTACCGCAGGGATAAATTAATGCTGATGGGAAGCGTATTGCAGCAGCTTGGACGCAAGAGGGCCGTTGTGGTCAATGGGGCGGGCCATATGGATGAGGCATCCCTGGCGGGTGGAAATCATCTTGTCGTACTGGAGGAAGGCGAACTGAAGGCCATCACTCTTAGACCGGAAGATGTCGGGCTTCCTGTTTATTCAAACGAAGAAATTGCCGGAGGGGATGCCGAAAGAAATGCGCATATCATGCAAAGCGTGCTCCGCGGAGACCAGGGTCCGTTCCGAGATACGGTGCTGCTGAATGCGGGAATCGGCATCTTTGCAAACGGGAAGGCGGCAACGATTCAGGAAGGGATTCAGCTTGCGAAAGAAAGCCTGGATTCGGGGGCAGCCATCTTCAAGCTTGAATATTTGAAAGAAAAAAGCCAGCGCTCGAAAGAAAGGGTGATGTAACATGACAATCTTGGATAAAATCTTGGCTCAAAAAGAAGTGGAGGTCAGGGAGCTGAAGGCGATCTACAATCCAGTCCGGCCGGCCATACAGCAGAGACCATCCCTTTATGACAGCTTCCGGAAGGCCAATACGATGAATGTCATTGCGGAGGTCAAACGTGCATCTCCTTCAAAAGGAGACATTAACCAGCAGGTGGACCCAGTGGCCCAGGCACTTGCATACCAAGCCGGCGGTGCGGGAGCGATCTCCGTTTTGACAGACCGGAAGTTTTTTCAAGGATCCATGCAGGATTTGGCGGCTGTCAGCGAAGCCGTGGATATTCCTGTCCTGTGCAAGGAGTTCATCATTGACCGAGTCCAGATCAATGCGGCCATTGAACATGGGGCCAGTGTCATCCTCCTGATTGCCGCTGCCCTGCCCGAGGGGAAATTACAAGTACTGTATCACTACGGCAGGGAATGCGGGCTTGATGTCTTGTTCGAAGTCCATGACGAGCGGGAAGCAGAAATGGCTTTGAAGATGGGTGCAAGAATCATTGGCATCAATAACCGGAACCTGAAGACATTTAAGGTTGATTTGGCTGTAACGGAACAGGTAGCTGCTACCATCCGGAGTGAAGACACGGTCATCATAGGCGAAAGCGGAATCCGCACAAAGGAAGACGTGAAAAGGCTGGAGGCCGCCGGAGCTCAAGGAATCCTGGTGGGAGAAACCCTTATGTGCGCAGAAAATATCCAACATACAATAGAGGAATTCCGGATTCCGCTCCATGCCAGGACGGTGAAATAAATGCAAGTGAAGATTTGCGGGGTCACGACGAACGAAGCGTTGACGGCTGCGATCGATGCTGGTGCGGACATGATCGGCTTTGTGTTTGCACCGAGCAGGAGGAGGATTGAACCCGCCCACGCGGCCGGGCTCGTCAAAAAACTCCCATGTCACATACAATCAGTCGGGGTCTTCGTCAATGAATCTCGGAAGAATATCCTGCTCATGGCGGAAGAAGTGAAGCTTGACATCATTCAGCTTCATGGGGAGGAGGCGCCGGACTTCTGCCGGAGCCTTCCGCTTCCGGTCATCAAGGCTTTTTCGGTCCGCCAGGATAGCGATTTGGCCAACGCTGCAGAGTATGATTGTGAGTATTACCTGTTTGACAGCCCGGGTGTGACACATCAGGGAGGAAGCGGAATCCCGTTTGACTGGAACCTGCTCGGGAATCTGGCCATCCCTCGTGAAAAAGTCATTTTGGCCGGAGGGCTGAATGAAGGGAACGTCCTGGAGGCCATCCGAAGGGTCCAGCCGGCTATCATCGATGTTTCCAGCGGGGTAGAAACAAATGGTGTCAAAGATGCAATTAAAATAAAAAAATTTATACAGAAGGCAAGAGGAGAAAGGAAGCGTGATGAACATGACCGTATACACATTACCTGATCAAAAAGGGCGCTATGGACAGTTCGGAGGACGATTTGTCCCCGAAACATTGATGACAGCTGTATTGGAACTGGAAGAGGAATATGAAAAAGCATTGGCTGACCCCGAATTCAAAAAGCAAATGGATTATTTCTTGAAGGAATATATCGGCAGGGAAACACCGCTTTATTTTGCGGAGAATCTGTCGAGGCTTGCTGGCGGGCCTAAAATTTACCTGAAGCGTGAAGACCTCAACCATACAGGGGCACACAAGATCAATAACACGATTGGCCAGGCGCTTTTGACGCTGAGGATGGGAAAGAAGAAAGTGGTCGCTGAGACGGGAGCCGGACAGCATGGCGTTGCAACGGCGACGGTTTGCGCATTGCTTGGACTGGATTGCATTGTCTATATGGGGGAGGAAGACATCCGCCGGCAGCAATTGAACGTGTTCCGAATGGAACTCCTTGGGGCGGAAGTAAGAAGTGTTTCCCAAGGAAGCGGCACACTGAAGGATGCGGTTAATGAGGCATTGCGCTATTGGGTAGCGAACGTGGAAGATACACACTATATTCTCGGTTCGGTGGTGGGTCCCCATCCTTTTCCAAGGATTGTGAGAGACTTCCAGAGTGTGATCGGCCAGGAAACAAAAGAGCAGTTTCTCGCAAAGGAAGGAAGATTGCCTGATGCCGTGATCGCGTGCATTGGAGGGGGCAGCAATGCCATGGGGATGTTTTATCCGTTTGTCGAGGATAAAGAAGTCAGCATCTATGGTGTGGAAGCGGCAGGTCCGGGAATTGAAACCGGCAAGCATGCTGCAACCCTGACAGCGGGAAAAGCAGGGGTTCTGCATGGCACCTTAACCTATTTGCTGCAGGATGAAGCCGGGCAAATCCAGGAAGCCCATTCCATTTCAGCCGGACTGGATTACCCGGGAGTCGGACCGGAGCATGCCCATTTAAAAGATTCAGGACGGGTCACCTATACTTCGGCAACGGATGAAGAAGCGCTGGAAGCGTTCCAGCTGCTGGCCAAAACGGAAGGGATCATTCCCGCGCTGGAAAGCTCGCACGCAGTTGCCTATGCATTGAAATTGGCAAAAAAAATGTCGCCCGGTGAAACCATGGTGATTTGCCTGTCGGGCAGAGGAGATAAAGATGTGGATACAGTAAGAGAAGCGATTGGAGGCGGAATCAATGGGTAAGGCCAATATGGATCGGGCGTTCAGGGAAGTGCTGGAAAGGGGAGACAAAGCCTTTGTCCCTTATATCATGGCGGGCGACGGAGGGCTGGAAAATCTGAAGGATCAAATATTATTTCTTCAAGAAAGTGGAGCCACCGTTGTCGAACTTGGGATTCCCTTTTCGGACCCGGTTGCGGACGGGCCGGTCATCCAGGAAGCCGGAATACGGGCTTTGAAAAATGGGACGACTCTCGCAGGCGTGCTTGAAAACCTGAGGGAATGGAAACAAGAGCGGACCATTCCGATTGTCCTCATGACGTATTTCAATTTGGTTTTTGCCTACGGGACAGAGCGTTTTGCCGAAAGCTGCAGCGAAGCAGGGGTAGATGGGCTCATCATTCCGGATTTGCCGCTTGAAGAGGAAGAACTGGTTATTCCTGCGCTATCCAACTATGAAATCGCACTGATCCGGCTTGCAGCGCCGACCAGCCCGCAGCATCGCCTGGAACGGATTGCCAAGCGGACAGAAGGCTTCCTTTATGCTGTGACCGTTAAAGGAACAACGGGTGTCAGGTCCCAATATGGTGAGGGGCTGGCGGAATATTTGCAGCATCTGAAAGGGCTATCTTCCGTCCCTGTATTGGCAGGCTTTGGCGTTTCTACGCCAGGTCAAGTGAAAGAACTTGGCGGACATTGTGACGGGGTCATTGTGGGAAGCAAGATTGTACAGCTTCTCCATGAGGGAAAGAGGCAGGAAATCAAATCATTGATTGAAGCGGCCCGCCATTCAAAATTGAGCGGTACGGCATGCAAATAACAGAGAATCGTATTCCTGTCATCATGCCTTAACGAAAATGTTACCTTTTGTTAGATTTCTTTAAGGGGCAAAGGGTATATAAAGGAAAAGGCACAAAGGAGGCGAGCGAGTTGAACAAGGCACGGAGTTTTAATCCTTGGCTGTTGGTGGGACTCGGCATTGCTGGTGCTTCATATTTGTCTAAACAGGAAAACCGCGATAAGGTGATGGATGCCTATAACCAGTTGAAGGAAAAAGCGATGGACTTTTGGTGCCAACAGAACCCTGAAGCCTGCAGCGACTTGATGCAAAAGGCAGGCCACCCGGATCCCCATGATATCGAGGATGCCAGGATGGTGGGAGAAGGGGCACAGTACAGCGTTGACTATTATAATAGGGAAGAGCAGCAATAAAATGATCAGTCCCCCGATTGCGGTCAAACCGCCGGGGGACTGATTTGCAACAGGACCGAATCCATTATGGGCTTATACCCGATGTTCATGTAAATTTTATTGGATGTTGGGTTATCAAGATCGGTATACAGACTTGTTGTCTGGAAGCCTTTGTCCAGCATCACGGTCGTGAGTGCGGCTACGCAGCTTGATGCATAGCCTTTTTTTCTATGTTCGGGAGGTGTATAGACAAAATTAATATTGATATTATGTTCGGTTGGCCGGGAGGCATTGGCGATGGATACGAATTCTCCTGCCACTTGCCAGGCGTGCAATCTGCCCCTGTCAATGATATTTTTGGCCGTCAGCTCTGCTTCTTCTACATTCAAAGCTTCCCCCGTTTCCATACAAAAACGAAGGACCCAATCAGTGATGAGAGGCAGCTTTTCCATTGTCACCTTTTTCAAAATACCGTCAGGACTCGGCGGGGACTCGACCTTTGACAGTTTGTACAGCCTTTGGTTCATTTTAATATGACAGTCGGCTCCCATTTTGATTGTAATATAGCGTGATAACTTCATCGTGACCGATCTTTCGCCGATCAAACCGGGGATGGAATCCACATGGTCGCACAGAACTTCAGCAATTTCCTTCATTTCTCCATCGGAAATCTCTCCGCTTTTTGATATGATGATTTGAGCGGGATGAGTTTGCAGGAAGACGATCAGCAATTCGTCATTTCTACGGACATTTGCCATCAGCATTGGCATACTGTCTTCATTCAGTCCCTGCAATATGCCCAGGATCAGGTTATTCTCGACCTCATGTGCGATGAGGAAATCGTAGACTTCCTCCTTGAACAATGAAACATTATCATACCTGGAAAATGTCAGCATTCGGCATCTCTCCCCTCCCTATTTTTTCTGTAATTTTTTGGACATTAAGGATAGATTGCTATAATATGATTATCTTAACAACATTTTGAAAGGTTTACTATATGAAAAAGAAACTATTTAAGCTCGTTTTGCTTGTTTTTTTTGTATGTATTTTCCTATATATAAATAATAATTGGCTTCAAGTAAATGAATACTCCATTGAATCTGAGCGTATACCCCAAGCTTTTGACGGGTTAAAAATTGTGCAGCTGTCCGATTTGCATGACGCAGAGTTTGGGAATAACCATGGACGGCTAGTTGGTTTGGTAAAAGAAGAAGATCCTGACCTGATCTTTTTGACAGGAGATTTGGTCGACAGCAACCGATATGATTTGGAGCAAAGCCTTCGCCTGGTCACACAGCTGAAAGATATGGCAGCTGTTTATTATGTGACAGGCAACCATGAAGTGGCTGTCAATCAGGTTCCTGAGATTTCAGAAGCGCTTCGCGAGCTTGGTGTACATGTGCTTGAGAATGAATCGGAAGTCCTGGTAAAAGAGGGGGAAGAGCTTATCATTTCAGGAGTGGAAGACCCGCTCAT
The DNA here is from genome assembly GCA_036516555.1 of Bacillaceae bacterium. Classification (GTDB taxonomy): domain Bacteria; phylum Bacillota; class Bacilli; order Bacillales; family Bacillaceae_C; genus DATBUB01. Next base: position 6,555 of record DATBUB010000439.1, on the reverse strand, counting down.
GAAGGGTCTGCACCATCCTGAGGGTGCTATAGAAGAGTCGCTGGACAAGGCATTGGGGAGCGTTCCGCAACAGGATTACAAGGTTCTGCTTTCACATCGTCCTGAAGTATTTGATACTTACGTTGACCGGGAACTGGATCTCGTGCTGACCGGCCATGCGCACGGGGGGCAGTTCCGGATTCCTGGCATCGGCGGTCTGGTGGCACCCGGACAAGGCTGGTTTCCGGCTTATACGTCAGGAAAGCATGAGCGGGGCATTACGACCATGATCGTCAGCAGGGGACTTGGGAACAGCAACATCCCTTTCAGGATTCTGAATCGCCCGGAAGTGGTAGTGGTCACCTTGAGGAGCGAGGAATAGCGATTCTGTATAAAATTGGCTTTTGGAAGGCATCCTTTTTATAAAAGGAGGTCAATCCGCTTGTTGAATTTTATCATGAAGGTCATCCTTATTCCGATCATCTTGATCATTGCATCCAGCTTTTTGCCCAATTTGTACTACCCTCACCTGTTTCAGCCCATTATCATCGGGGTTACGCTCGCAGTGGCCGGCCATTTGCTGGAATGGGCGGTTTTGAGGGAAGGGACATTTTGGATTGCCACAATTGGAGACTTCATCACATCAGCGGTAATCATTTATTTCCTGTCCTACTTCTTTTTCGACGCCGATGTTACCGCGACAAGCGCCGTTTTGACTGCTGCGCTTCTTACGGTCATCGAGTTTTTTGTCCACTCATGGCTGATCCGGACAGGAAGAGCGAGGAAATAACCCATCAAAACAGGGCAGAAGCCCCGGCCGGAGAAGTGTACCGGTGCTCTGCCCCTAAAGCATTTTTAGAACCGGTTCGATGTCCTTGTCGCCTGACAGGATGTCAAAGACCCGGTTTTTGACATTATCAAAATCAAGGGAAACGGCTAGAACATGTGCCACATCTGCCCTCGGAATCGAGCTGTCCTCCAGTATTTCGATTTGCTCAGCGGCATCGATTTTTCCAGTCGGCTCGTCAAAGGTCAGTTTCCCCGGCCTTACAATCGTATAAGTGAGACCGCTGTTTTTTAAGTAATCATCCGCTTCCTTCTTTGCGGATAGATAATGCTCCAACGGTCCTTGAGGATCGTCTGCGCCGATTGAGCTCAACATAATGAAATGGCTGATGCTGCTGGATTTGGCAGCATCCACAAGCTTCTTCGCACCCTCCTGATCAACGGAAATGGTTTTATCCGGACCCGTGGAGGATCCCGATCCCGCAGCAAAGATGACCGCATCCATGCCTTCCGTCACACTGCCGATTTCTCCTTCCAGGTCCGCAACCCTGACATCCGCCGCTCCAAGTTCTATCATTTCCCCGGCCTGATTTTCATCCCTGACCATGGCGTACGGATCATGGCTTGTATTCTTCGCCAAATATTCAACCAGCAAGCGGCCGGTATGGCCATTTGCACCTGCAATCAACACGTTCATTTGTCAGCCAGCTCCTTTAAAAAATGCATTTCCCTTTATATTTTCCGCAATGAAGGAGGACTAAACAAACCGAGCATTCTTACAGTTCAATCCAATACCTTTGAACGATGTTCCCATTTTCCTCCTGAAACTCCGATTCCAGCTTCCCGCCGTTATTCAGGATGGTTTTGGCAGAACCGATATTGTCCTTATTGCATGTCACCAGCACCTTTGAAAGGCCCATTTCACGTGTTTTTTCAAGTGCAAGCCTCAGCATTTCAGAGGCATATCCTTTTTTTCTCGCACCGGGACGAACCCCATAGCCGATGTGCCCGCCTATTGCCAGCAGGTTATCGTTTAGATGGTGGCGGATGTTGACGGCCCCCACAATACTGTCTTCTTCGTCCGCGAGCCAGTATGTTGAATGCGGAACAAAACTGTCAGGAATTCCGATGCCTTCTTCATAGCCGCGAAGCTCTTTCAGCATCTTCCCGAAATCCTCTGAATCCATCTTTAAAACAAATGGAACCATCTTTTCATTTGCCTGTCTCCACTCTTCAAGCATCTCCAAATAGGAATCCCTGAAGGCTGCTGAAGGCTCGACCAATTTCACTTTGCTCATGTCAATACCCCTTTCTTGCTTACTTACCATTCTGCAAAAAAGCAAAAAATCCTCTTTCCTGCTAACATTTTCTTGATTAAGAAAAAATGGACTGTTACATTGAGGGAAAACGGAAATGGGAGATGAAGATGGAGCCTTATAGCCTGGAGATCGATTATGCACAAGATGACCGCAAAAGGGAGGCACTGTATCCTTTGTTTGAAGAGGTATTCGGTATTCCGGCGGACCTGCTTGGAGATTTTCATCAAAAGGGGTTCTGGGATTCGACATACTGCCCGTTTACTTATTTTCTGAAGGGAAAAGCTGCAGCCAACGTATCCATGTTTTCCATGCCGCTCCTTGTTGAAGGGAAATGCATTCGGGCTGCAGGAATCCAGTCGGTCATGACGCATCCGGACCATAGGGGTAAAGGGCTGATGAAGAAGCTTTTCAATCACATGCTTGAACGATTGGATCATACCTATGACTGTGCACTGCTGATGACGAATCAGCCGGGTCTATACATACCATTTGGCTTCCAGGAAGCTGACAAATACTCTTTCAAAGCCGCCTTCATGCATCCTGGGAGAATAAATGCATCATTGAAGCGTCTGGATTTATTTCAAGAAAACGGCCTGACATTGACGATGAATTTGTTTGAAAAAAGACAGCCTCTGTCTGAACGTTTTTGGCCGATGCGGTATCAATCTTCCTTTTGCCTGAATATGTACAGCCCTTTCTTTCAAGAACGGGTATATTATTCGGAAGATCTGAATGCCATTTTGATATATGAAGTGAAAGAAGGGATCTTAAAGCTGTATGACATATTGGCCGAGAAAATCCCTGCCATGGATGACTTGGCGAAGCAGATTCCTGAAGCGTTCAATCAGATTGAATGCCATTTCTGCCCCGATCGATTTAACGAGGTGGACTGGACCGTTCATACACATACATCCCGGTCAAAACTGATGGTGCGCGGAATGGGAATCCTCAGAGGCAAGCGGCATCGGTTGCCGATGACTGCTGAATTTTAGAGAGAAGGAGTGATAAACATGTGCGGACGCTACAGCTTATTTCCTGACAGGGCCGAGCTGGCTGAGCGCTTTGACCTCGTTAATATGGAAGAATTCGATTGGATGGAACGATATAACATCGCTCCGAGCCAGAATGTTCTTGCCATCATCCGCGGAGAGGAAGGCAGAAGAGCCGGCCTTCTTAAATGGGGCCTTGTTCCTGTATGGGCGAAGGATCCTAAAATCGGCTATAAAATGATCAACGCCAGAGCTGAAACGGTGGATCAAAAGCCAAGCTTCAAAAGGCTTCTCAAAAGAAGGAGATGCCTGATTCCTGCCGATGGATTCTATGAGTGGAAGAAAGAAAAGAAAGAGAAGCATCCATTTCGTTTTCAGCTCAAAACGAAGGAGCCGTTTGCATTCGCCGGGCTCTGGGACAAATGGGTGCAGAACGGGACAGCCCTCTATACGTGCACCATCATCACAACGGAAGCCAACGAGCTGGTACGTGATGTCCACGACCGGATGCCGGTCATCCTGGAACCCGGTTCCGAACAGATATGGCTTGACCGAACGATGGAGGATGAGGCTTACTTAAAGAGCCTGCTCATTCCCTTCGAAGCGGGAAAAATGGAAACATATCCCGTGTCCCCGCTTGTCAACAGCCCGAAAAATGATACAAAAGAAATACTTAATTCACTTTGATGCAAGCTGAAAAATTACAGGAGAGGAGAGGTTCTTGCATGAGCAAAAAAATTCAAGCCGTCATCTTTGATTTGGACGGTGTCATCACGGACACAGCAGAATATCATTATTTGGCGTGGAAGGAGCTGGCCGCCCGTCTCGGCATTTCAATCGACCGGGAATTCAATGAGCAATTGAAGGGGGTCAGCCGGACAGATTCACTTGAAAAAATCTTGATGCATGGCGGAAAAGAGAAGGAATTTACCGAAGAAGAAAAGGCAGAGCTGGCAGCATCCAAAAATGATCACTATAAAACTTTGATTAAGCAAATCACCCCGGACGATATCCTGCCAGGCATACGGGAATTGCTGCAAAACCTGAAAGAGGAACAGATCAAAATTGGGCTGGCCTCGGCAAGCAAAAATGCCCCCGTGATTTTGGAACGGCTTCAGCTTGCATCCCGGTTTGATGCCGTTGCCGATGCAGGGGCCGTCAAAAAGGGAAAGCCCGACCCGGAAATCTTCCTTACAGCAGCGGCACTCCTTGAGGCTGAACCGAGGCATTGCATCGGGATTGAAGATGCCCTGGCCGGTGTTGAAGCCATCAAGAGTGCGGGAATGTTTGCCGTGGGCGTGGGGCCGCAAGACATCCTGAAAGAGGCCGATATGGTGGTGTCCTATACGTCTGAACTCTCTTTCACTGACATTCTTGCAAACTATCAGCAATCCGGATCAATGGTCTGAGTTCGGATTTTGTGCGTTCATGTTCCGGTATTGAAGCGGAGTCATCATCGTGTACTTTTTAAAAAGCCGGGTGTAATAGCTTTGGTTGCAAAACCCGAGCAGCACTGCAATATCCAGGATGGGCGAATCGCTGTGCAGGAGAAAATACTTGGAGTCTTCAATCCGTTTGCGGTTGATATACTCCGTAATCGACATTCCGACTTCGTCCCGGAATGTTCTGGACAGGTAGTTTGGATGGACGCTGACATGATCTGCAATCCGGTCCAGCGAAAGGTCGTTTAAGATTTCGTCGTGGATAAAGGCGATCGTTTTGTTGACGATCAAGTTGTAGGATGGCTGTTTCTCGTCCTGCAGCGACTTGTGAAATGAATACAGCATTTCATATTCCAGCTGCCGAAGGCTGTCGAGATCGTTCGTTTCTTCAATTTGAAGGATATATACATCACTGAGGCTGAAGGCACTTTCGGGATGTACGCCGCCCCGTATTACGGCCCTGGTAAACAGGGTGCATGAGCAAATGAGGGAGTTTTTCAGCGACCGGACGGAATCCTGTGCAAGGGTGGCCCGTTCCTGGCTGTTGATGGCGTCAAGGGCCAGTTTAGCGTCCTCCATCTCACCTCTTGTGAGAGCGCTCAAGAGGCGCTGTTCCACCGCAAAGGAAGGATGGGCGAAAAAATTTTGTTTATTTTTTACCCGTGTCTCGAAGAAGCGGCGGATGATTTTTCGTTGAATATTCGTATTGTCCATGGCAATTCACTCTTTTACCTTTATTTTTTAATAAAAAAGTTAAAATATTAATATAAGTGTAAGCGTTTAATTCATAGAATTCAAGTAATGACACATAAAGGGGGATCTTATAATGAAAAAATGGTGGTCAGGTCTGTTAGCGTTTTCACTGGCTTCATCCCTTGCTTTAGCGGGCTGCAGCAGCGGAAGCAACAATGCCGGCACAGACAAAAAAGAAGATGACAGCAAGGCGCCAGCAGCAGAAGAAAAAGTTGTGTTGAAGTTTGGTGCGCAAAATGACAATACGCCTGCTACACAGGCACTGCTTGATGCTTTTAACAGCAGCCAGGATAAATATGAGGTCAAGTGGGACCCGATGACAAATGACTCAGCCCAGATGCATGACCAGCTGCTGACATCCTTGTCCAGCGGATCGGATGAATATGATGTTCTGTCCCTTGATGTAGTATGGGCGGGAGAATTCGCAGGAGCAGGTTACCTTGAGCCAATCGATGTCAGATTGAACGAAGCCGGCTTAAAGAAAGACGATTTCAACTCCGGTTCTATGGCTTCCGGAAATTATAAAGGGAAGCAATACACCCTTCCATTCTTTCCGGATCTTGGCTTGCTCTATTTCCGAAAGGACATTGTCAGCGAGGAAGATGCAGCCAAGCTTGAAAGCGGAGAATACACGTATGAAGATCTGTACAGCATGTCCGAAAAATATGCCGGACAAGGGGACACGAAATACGGTTTTGTTTATCAATCCAAGCAATATGAAGGCTTGACGGTGAATGCGACAGAGTTTACGAAGTCGTATGGAGACGTCAAAGGCGGATTGGAAATGATGCATAAGTTCACGACTGCCGCCTTCTCTCCGAAGGACATTCTGAACTTTACCGAAGGGGAAACCCATACCACATTTGAACAGGGCCATGCGGTATTTGCCCGTAACTGGCCATATCAGTTTGGCCGTTTGAAAGGGAAGGAAGAAGGAGTAACCGTTGATGTTGCAAATGTAGGCATCGCTCCGCTGCCAAATGGCGGATCTGTAGGCGGATGGCTGCTTGGCATCAACAAGAGCTCGAAAAACGTAGATGGAGCTTGGGAATTCATCAAGTTTGCGGCAGGTGAAGAAGGACAAAAGATCATGTCTACCCAAGGCGGATACTTGCCTGGCTTCAACGCACTTCTTGAAGACTCGGAAGTACAGGGAGCCAACGAAATGCTTACGTACGAAGGCTTCAAAAAGGCGCTTGCCAACACCATCGCACGTCCTGTGTCACCTGAGTATTCCAAAGTCTCCGACACCATCCAAGTCGAGACCCACAAATACCTGAGCTCGGG
>DATBUB010000438.1:0-1943 GCA_036516555.1 Bacillaceae bacterium | reverse complement strand
TTGCCCACATGATAGCTTCCTCGAGTTTTGTTATTGCTAATGATTTTTCTCTAGAATTAGGGCATAAAGTATCAATCAAGTTTGCTAAATGTTTTCCGTTCTCTCTTAACCACTCATATTTTTCTGGTTGACCATCTTTTGGCGCATGATATTTAAAGTTGTTTTCAATTTGCTCTTTCAAAATTATTCACTCCTGAAAGTTATTACCCTTAACCCAGGGCGGGAGATATTGGATCACTTCCTTTCACGTTGTGGCTTTTGTATTATCGTTCCTTTTTATTCTTTCAGTTGCTTCTCCAATGCCAATCCACAAAGGTTTTAGTATTCGGGTAGAATCTGTTGGAAAATCATACAGATGAATTACACCAGTCTCTTTAAATCTTTTTACTTCGTTGTCAAATTCATCTTTAACGCTAAAAGGTTTGTATTCAGGCATTTTGCCATCTTCCATCTGAAAAAATAAAATATGGAATTTCTCCATTTTTTACAGCCCCCTTTCCTTCAATTTCCTATCCCATTCTTCACGGCTCATATGGGCCGCCTGAGAACATCTGCACCGGGGATGCATCGGATAAGCATTGACTCCTACCTCTGCATCCTCCAGATTGAATACCTTTCCATTCAGAGCCTTACAGATTGGACAGGCATCCGGTTCAGCGATAAATTCATACTGTTCATATCCCGATTGCCTCAAGCTGTCCTGGAATACGTCCTGCTGCACCCTGGCCATTTCGGTAATGAGCAACCTCTCCGAATTGGCCACACTTGAATCAAATGTCTTGCGAAGCTCCCTTGCAAGTTCCTTCGGGTTCTTACCCTGGACAATCCCTCGAGTAAGCAGCTTGTCCAATTCAGCCCGCAAGGCCGCCTGGTTTGCCCATAGACGGTCGCTCCATGTTGCTGACAGGAATGATGAATTAACAATGGACTTGATGTTTTTTTCGTTATAGCTGAGCGTTTCTCCCAATATGCCGGACTGCCTTTTGTATTCCGCCCGGGCTTGTTTAGTCAATTCGCCGGAAAGGAATTGCTCTTCTTCACTAACGGTCGCTATTAATTCCAGTTCAGTATTCAGCTTTAAGAGTTGGAGTCGGTTGATCTTCATCGTAACGTTATACAGCCGCATTTCCTCGTTAGCCCTTTTGGTAAAGCTCATGCCCCGGATAAAAGGATTGCTGGAGTGTGCCCCCTTCACATATCGCTTGGCCTTTTCTGCATATTTCTCGATGTCTAGAGGTTCCACTCGCTTCCTTGCTTCTGCCATCGTTATGCCCTCTTTGTCGGCATAACGGCCATAGAAGGCTTCAATCTGGTGCTGGATTTCATCAAGAGCCCTTTGATACATTGCCATCAATCTTCTGGCATTCTTGGAATCTTCTTTCTTCATGCGCTGAATATGTTTTAGTTCCCGTTCCCGCCAATAGTTACTCATCGTTGGTCACTTCTTTTGGAAACTCAAACAAAGGCTGATTCAGTTTATTCTCGGCCGCAATCTTATCCAGTTCCTCTTGAGGGTTTTCCACAAATGACAGCAAAGACAGCAGCGTTTTTTGTGACAGCTGGCCGCCAAGCTCCCCAAACCATTTGAGTTCCTGTTCAATGGCCTTCGGAAGATTTTCTGTAAACGAGATCGACAGGTCGTTGACATCAAAAGTCCCCTCTGATGCGGTGCTCATGATGTTGTTGATCAGCCGGTACCTATCCCGTAATGACTTCTTGAACAGGCGCTCCTTTGTGGCCCTCTTTTGCGACAGGCCGAATAGCTTCATTTTGAGTGCTTCACCCGACTGATTCCCGGCAAACTTGGAGTCTAGCAGATTTGGGATATTCGTGAACAGCAGGATATTGTCAAACACCCGGGATTTATATGCCTCGGTCCCCGCCACATCATATTGCTTGTAAATATAATCAGCATCCGCCTGGCCAGCCTTCCCATCAACGTC
>DATBUB010000437.1:0-9960 GCA_036516555.1 Bacillaceae bacterium | reverse complement strand
TTTCCATGTTTGGAAGCAGCTCCTTTTTATACTTAATCAAACGGCTTCTTGTTCTCATCCAGGGTAAACCCTTCTCCCATAACATCATGAACTACCGTCACAGAGACAAAAGCATGGGGGTCTATGGCGTTGATGATTTTTTTCAGATGGACGATTTCATTCCGGCTCACGACACAGTACAAGACTTCTTTTGATTGCTTTGTATAGGAACCGTGCCCCTTCAAGACGGTCACCCCTCTGTCCATATGCTCCATGATGGCGTCGGCGATGCTTCCGTGGTGCTCTTCTGATATGATAAGCGCACCTCTCGCCGAATATGCACCTTCCTGCATGAAGTCAATCACTCTTGCACCGACAAAGACCGCTACAAGGGTATACATGGCTTCTCTATGGTTCAGGTATGTCAGCAGGGATAGGGTGATAACGACCGCATCAAACATAAACATTGTTCTTCCCATGCTGATTCCTTTATATTTATGGATAAGACGTGCAATAATATCGACGCCGCCTGTTGTGCCTCCGAAACGGAAGATGATTCCAAGGCCTATCCCAATAAAAACACCAGCGAATAATGCGGCCAAAAACAAATCTCCTTCCAAAGGGATATCAAGCTGGTATCTTTGAAAAACCCAGAGGAACAGAGAAACAGCCAGTGTACCTATGATTGTATAAAAGAAAGTTTTTTTTCCAAGCAGCTTCCAGCCGGCAAAGAAAATCGGGATATTCAAAATCAAATTGGTAATGGAAGGATCATATTGGAAAAGGAAAAAGAGCAAAAGCGTAATTCCTGTAAAGCCACCTTCAGCCAAATTGTTTTGCATGTTAAAATGGACCAGCCCGAATGAAAATATGGCTGCACCCAGCAAGATGAAGAAGATATTTTTAATTTTCAAACCAGCGATCATGGGTGCCACTCCCTTGTCTGAAATTTGCCCAATACTTGCCAATCCAAATCGCTTATTCATTATATACAAGAACGAATGGCCACTGCAACATTCCCATTCCGGAGAGGCTGAGCCATTTGTGTATGGTGAAGGAATTCGTTAACATGTTACTTAGGAAAGAGGCGACAGGAATGAAACATGAAAAAACAATGAGAGAACTTCAAAAGGATGTAGATGATTATATCAGCCAGTTTAAAGAGGGCTATTTCAGCCCGCTAGCCATGGTGGCAAGGCTGGCAGAGGAACTGGGTGAGCTATCTAGGGAAATCAATCACCGCTACGGCGAAAAACCTAAGAAAGCCTCTGAAGAGGAGAATACGGTAGAGGAAGAGCTGGGAGATCTTCTGTTTGTCATGATCTGCCTTGCAAACTCCCTGGAAATCGACCTTCAATCATCACATGAGGCCGTTATGCAGAAATTCCGTACTAGAGACAAAGACAGATGGACAAAAAAAAGTGAAGGTGATGGAAATGGAACAAATTAAAGTCGTCATAGCAGGTCCCAGAGGAAGAATGGGAAAAGAAGCGGTGAAAATGGTCTCGGAAACGGACCATTTCACATTGGCAGCAGTTATCGACAGGAAACATGAAGGGATGTCCTTAACGGAGATAGAGGGTTTTAGCGGCATAGATGTTCCGGTTTACTCTGATATACATAAATGCCTTGATGAAGCGGGGGCAGATGTGCTGATCGATTTGACAGTGCCTGAAACAGGGTACTTCCATACGAAAACGGCTCTTCTCCACGGTGTCCGGCCCGTAGTGGGTACAACAGGGTTTACAAAGGAACAGCTGGAAGAGCTGAAGCACTTGGCGGAGGAGAAAGAGCTGGGATGCATCATTGCACCCAATTTTGCGATTGGGGCTGTGCTGATGATGAAGTTTTCCCAATTGGCGGCCAAATATTTTCACGATGTTGAAATCATTGAAATGCACCATGATCAAAAGCTGGATGCCCCGTCTGGCACGGCTGTCAAAACGGCTCAGATGATTGCTGAGAACCGTGAAGGCAAGAGCCAGGGTCACCCCGGGGAGAAAGAAACCCTGCAGGGAGCGCGCGGAGCAGATTTTGAAGGGATGCGAATACACAGCGTCAGGCTTCCTGGATTGATTGCACATCAGCAGGTGATGTTTGGAGCGGATGGCCAATCACTCACCATCAGACATGATTCATATAACCGTTCATCATTCATGTCCGGAGTAAGGGTGTCGGTTGAAACCGTCATGAAGCTGTCCACCCTCGTCTATGGGCTCGAAAATATTCTGGATTGATTTCAGGGGAGTGAAGATATGAACAGCACCATAGATATTCTGGCATTTGGCGCCCATGCGGATGACGTGGAGATTGGCATGGGGGGAGCAATTGCCAAGTTTGCAGCCTCAGGGAAAAGAATTGTCATCTGTGATTTAACCGAAGCTGAACTCTCATCGAACGGAACGGTTAAAACACGCAGGGAGGAAGCAGCTTCTTCCGCGCGGGTACTTGGAGTGTCTGAAAGGGTCAACTTGCAGATGCCGGACAGGGGACTGTTTTTGCGTGAAGAATACATTGAGCGAATTGTTTCTGTCATAAGGAAATATAAACCCTTGCTGATATTTGCGCCATACTGGGAAGACCGTCATCCAGACCACGGAAGCTGTTCCAAGCTTGTGCAGGAAGCTTTTTTCTCTGCGGGTATAAGGAACTATGTGTCCCTCGACGGGTCACAGCCTCATAAAGCCAAAAACCTGTATTACTATATGATCAATGGTTACGCAAAGCCGGATTTTGTTGTAGACGTCTCAAGTTATTATCATGTCAAGATGGAATCACTCAAGGCATATGAAACACAATTTCGCCTAATGGGTGATGGGGTCGGTACCCCGCTGACGGATGGTTACCTGGAATACATTGAGGCAAGGGAAAGGCTCTTCGGGAAAGACTCGGGAGTGGGACTTGCAGAAGGATTCATGACGCAACGCCCTCTAATCGTCCAGAACGACCTGTTCGGAGATCCATCATGAAGCTCAAAATTGGCATAACCTGCTATCCAACCGTAGGGGGATCCGGCGTCATAGCCACAGAACTGGGCAAGCTTCTTGCGGACCGCGGCCATAAAATTCATTTTATTACTTCAGATATTCCGTTTCGTCTGAACATCTTGCACCGGAATATATTCTTTCATCAAGTCAGTGTCAATCAATATTCAGTATTCCGGTATCCTCCCTATGATATCGCCCTCGCCAGTAAGATGGCTGAGGTGATACGCAGGGAAAATCTTGACATTCTGCACGTCCACTATGCGATACCGCATGCTGTATGTGCCATATTGGCCAAACAGATGTCTGGCACTAATGTGAAAATCGTCACCACTCTTCACGGTACAGATATTACCGTCCTTGGATATGACCAAACGCTTGCCGAGGCGATTAAGTTTGGCATAGAAAAATCAGACTGCGTCACAGCTGTCTCTCATGCTCTTGCAAAGCAAACAGATGATTTGATAGCTCCCGACAAGGAAATACAGGTCATACATAATTTTATTGATGAGAGAATCTACAAAAAAGTGGATACAGATAACTTAAAGGAAGCATACAGCATTAAGCCGAATGAAAAGGTGATCATTCATGTATCCAATTTCCGTGCTGTCAAGAGAGTCCCGGACGTCGTTAAGTCTTTTTCAGAAATAGCCAAACGCATCCAGGCCAAACTGCTGCTGGTAGGAGATGGACCGGAAATGGCAGGCGTATGCAAACTGGTGAATGAGCTGGGGCTTACTGAACAGGTTGCGTTTCTTGGCCGGCAGGACCATCTTGAGGAATTGTATTCGATCAGCGACCTCATGCTGCTCCTGTCTGAAAAAGAAAGCTTTGGACTGGTTGCACTGGAGGCAATGGCATGCGGGGTTCCATCCATTGGGACCAACATTGGAGGCATACCTGAGGTATTGGAAGATGGATATAATGGATATATTTGCGAGCTTGGGGACACTCATGCTGTAGCAGAAAAAGCACTGCGGCTCCTGAACGATGAATCTTTACTGAGAAAATTCTCAAGGCAGGCTGAGCTTACGGCAAAAAGACGTTTTTGCTCCAGCGATATCGTCCGTTCCTATGAAAAAGCCTATGAGTCACTGTTAAATTTTTCCGGGCATGGTGAGAAGGATGAATGAACTCTTTATACAGGCAGCCCCTGTCATCAAAAAAATTGAAGACGCCGGCTATGAAGCTTATTTCGTGGGCGGGGCCGTGAGGGACTGGCTCCTTGGAAGGGACATCAATGATGTGGACATTGCAAGTTCGGCAACTCCCAGCGAGCTTAAGGAAATCTTCCATAAAACAGTCGATGTGGGGATTGAACACGGAACTATTCTCGTACTATATAGCGGAACGGCTTTCGAGGTAACCACATTCAGAACAGAATCAGACTATGCAGATTACCGCAGGCCTGACCGGGTTACCTTCATCCGGTCACTTGAGGAAGATTTAAGGAGAAGGGACTTCACCATGAATGCCATAGCCATGGATCGGAACGGCCATCTTATTGATCCATTTGGCGGCTGCAAAGCAATCAAGGAAAAAAGGATCGAGACGGTCGGTTCCCCAGATGAGCGTTTTCAGGAAGATGCCTTAAGGCTGTTGCGTGCAATCAGGTTTGCCGGCCAGCTTGGATTCCAAATACAGAAGGATACTGTGGAGGCAATGAGGATGCACGCAAGTCTGCTTTCCCATATCGCAGCAGAAAGGATAACGGCTGAAACAACTAAGCTGTTTGCCGGCATGCATAAAAAAAAGGCTTTTCGGCTCATGGTTGCCACTGGGCTGAATCAGTATTTGCCCAGCATGCTCAATGAAAATGAGACGTTGAAAAAATGTTTGGATCTGGATATCGATGATTTGGATGAAATGCAGACCTGGCTGTTGATGATAGCCTTATCAAATCCTTCAAAGCCGCTCGAATCCTTGCGCAAATGGAAACTGCCATCAAGAAAAATGAAGAGCATTCTGAATCAACTGTCCTGGCTTAGGCACAGAAGCCACGAAAACTGGTCGAAATTTACACTTTATCAAGCCGGCAAGGAAGCCGCCGCTACAGTTGAAATGGTATACCATACCCTTAGCGGAAATCAGGCAGATTCCTCTGTAAAGGCCATCCTGAAAGAGTATGAATCTCTTCCTATCACTTCTCGAAAAGAACTTGCCGTTACTGGAAACGATCTTGCAGAGTGGTGCGGAAAACCGGGTGGCCCATGGATGAAAGACTTGCTTGGACAGATAGAACAGGCCGTGATCAACGAAGATGCGGCAAATGACAGGGAGGATATCCGGAAATGGTTAGCATGGAACCGCCATCCATAAAGAGAAGGCTGATTGAAGCATTGTCGGGATCCCGAGGGGTATTCCTTTCCGGGCAGTCTCTTGCCGATATGCTGGGCTGTTCGAGAACAGCTGTTTGGAAGCATATAGATGACCTTCGCAAAGAAGGGTTTCAAATAGAAGCAGTCCGCAAAAAAGGCTACAAGATCATTAAAACTCCGGATCAGATTTCTGAAAATGAAATTCTGTTCGGACTGGGAACTGAAAGAATAGGCAGAAATATTGTGTTTTATGAAACCGTTGATTCTACCCAAAGACTGGCACATGAAATGGCACATAATGGGGCTACAGAGGGCACGATTGTCATTGCCGATGAACAGACTGGAGGGAGGGGAAGGATGTCCAGGCAGTGGCATTCTCCGAGGCAGCAAGGAATTTGGATGAGCATGATACTCCGCCCAAACCTGCCTCCACAAAAAGCTCCCCAGTTTACTCTGATTGCTGCGGTTGCAGCAGTCCAGGCCATTGAAGAAGTGGCAGGATTGAATCCCGAAATCAAATGGCCAAACGATATATTGATTCAGGGGAAAAAAATGACCGGAATATTGACTGAACTTCAGGCGGATCCAGATCATATCCATTTTCTCATCATAGGAATGGGGATGAACGTTAATCAGCATCAGGAAGACTTTCCGCCGGAAGTTAAAGATGCGGCAACCTCGCTCTCCATTGAAAAAGGCGAACCGATTTCCAGGGTTCTCCTTATTCGGAGTTATCTTGAACACTTTGAGAAATACTATGACATCTACATGGAAAAAGGGTTTGGGCCTTTAAAACTGTTATGGGAAAGCTATGCAGTCAGTATCGGCAAAAACATTATAGCGAGAACGCTGTCAGGGGAGATTGCTGGACGGGCCATTGGCATTACGGAAGATGGTGTATTGCGGATCCAGGATAAATACGGACAAATACATGAGGTCTATTCAGCCGATATTGAAATAAAGCCATAGTCATCGTTTGGAAAGTTTGATATACTTTTGATGGGCAGTATCTGATAGAACTGCACCTGCAGCAAATAGACACCAAACATTTATCTGCCTTGATCCAAACCGGACGGGGACAGAGGGCCGGAAAGAGTGAATGAACTGCCAGGGAGTCCTTCTGCCTTATTTGCGGAGGGCTCCCTTTTGTGTAATTCACTCTAAAGCTGATTGTCTCCTAATAAAAAGGAGGAGTAGAATTGAAGCGAACAACTGATTTTGCAGGCATGAAAGGGAAAGGCGAAAAAATTGCAATGGTGACAGCCTATGATTTTCCCGCAGCCAAACTTGCCGAACAGGCAGAGGTAGATATGATATTGGTGGGAGACTCCCTAGGGATGGTTGTCCTCGGCTATGATTCAACGGTGCCGGTTACTCTCAGTGACATGGTTCACCATACGAAAGCTGTTAAAAGAGGAGCCCCAAACACATTCATAGTGGCCGATCTTCCCTTCATGACATACCACCTTGGAAAAGAGGAGGCGCTAAAATCTGCTGCTGCCCTTATGCAGCAAGGCGGCGCAAACGCCATCAAAATAGAAGGCGGCGGCGAGGTCATCGACACCATCCGCTCCCTGACAGCCGCAGGAGTTCCTGTTATGGCTCATTTGGGACTGACACCCCAGACAGCAGGTGTACTGGGCGGATATAAGGTTCAGGGGAAAACAGCGGAAGCTGCATCTCAGCTGATCCAAGATGCGGTTTTATGCCAGAATGCGGGAGCGTTTGCCCTTGTACTGGAATGTATTCCGAAACAGCTGACAAAGGAAGTATCATCCAGGCTTGCCATTCCGACAATCGGTATTGGAGCCGGCGCGGACTCAGATGGCCAGGTGCTTGTCTATCACGACCTCCTCATGTATGGGGTATCAAGGCTGCCTAAGTTTGCCAGGAGCTTTGCCAATCTCAACGAGACTGCAGAAAAAGGGCTTGCTGATTATGTCAGTGAAGTAAAGAAGGGTACATTTCCGCTAGAGGCTCACTCATTTACTATGAAGGAAGAAGAGCTTGCCGGATTATACGGAGGAAATTAAAGTGGAAATCATCACGAAAAAACGGGACCTTCAACAAAAGGTTCTTTCAATAAAGTCTGGTGGCAAAAAAGTGGGATTTGTTCCCACTATGGGGTTTCTCCATGAAGGCCATTTGGAGCTTGTCCGAAAAGCAAAATCAGAAAATGATGCTGTTGTCATGAGCATCTTTGTTAATCCGCTTCAATTCGGGCCAAATGAGGATTTTGAAGCGTACCCAAGAAATGAAAAAAGGGACACACAACTTGCAGAAACAGAAGGGGTAGATGTGCTGTTTATCCCATCCCCTGCAGAAATGTATGGAAGCGGCATGTCCATCAGAATGGGGGTTGCATCCAGGACTGATGTTCTTTGCGGAAAAAGCAGACCCGGACATTTTGATGGTGTTGTCACTGTCCTTTCAAAGCTGTTTCACATTGTCATGCCGGACAGGGCGTATTTTGGATTGAAGGATGCCCAGCAGGTCGCGGTGGTCGATCTGCTCATACGTGATTTGGATTTCCCTGTCGAGCTCGTTCCGGTTGATACAATCCGGGAGGAGGATGGACTGGCCAAAAGCTCGAGGAATGTTTACTTGTCTGAACAGGAGAGGGCACAGGCACCCATGATTTTCCGAAGCCTGGAAGAAGCCAAAAGAGCCATCCTTGATGGGGAACGGGATGCTTCTGCCATTGCCCTGAAACTGGAGAGGAAATTAAAGGAGACAGGCGGAGTTATCGACTATGTCGAAATCACCAGCTATCCTGAACTTAAGCCGCTGGCCCGTTTGGAAGGAAAACTGCTTATTGCAGTTGCAGTGAAATTCTCAAAGGCGCGGCTGATTGATAATATGATTGTGGACATTCGGGATTGAGGAGGAAACATCATGTTTCGCACGATGATGAACGGAAAGATTCATAGGGCTACTGTAACAGAAGCCAATCTTAATTATGTCGGCAGCATCACGATTGACCGCGATATTCTTGATGCAGTGGGAATGGCGGCAAACGAAAAGGTTCAAATCGTCAATAATAATAACGGGGCTCGTTTTGAAACATATATCATTGAGGGCAAGCGCGGATCCGGTGTCATATGTGTGAACGGGGCAGCGGCCAGACTGGTACAGCCCGGGGACATTGTCATCATCATTTCTTATGCTCTTGTTCCCGAAGATAAATTAAACGGCCATCAGCCCAAAGTGGCCATTATGGACAAAGACAACAACATCCTTGAGATGATTCATCATGAGCCGGAATGTACGATCTTATAGGAAAAATGCCAGTCCCTGAACTTAATGGAGGGGCTGGCTTTTCCTTTTTGGTCCGTCCATCAAGTGGCTTACATGATGCTCGATATGTTACAATTGCGGGTAGCTGAACATCACCGTAAAGACATGAAAACAGCAGCATTGCTAGTTAAAGGTGTGAGATGAATGACCCGAAAATACATAGTGGTGGACCTTGAAACAACCGGAAATGCCTATTACAAAGGCGACCGGATCATACAATTATCTGCAGTCGCCATAGAACAATTCCAGATCATCTCGCAATTTACCACGTTTGTCAATCCAGGAATTCCTATTCCGCCATTTATAGGAGAATTGACGGGTATTTCCGATGATATGGTATTGCATGCGCCTCCTTTTGAAGAGGTGGCCGGCTCCATAGGTGAATTGCTGGAAGATGCTGTTTTTGTTGCACATAATGTTTCATTTGATTTAGGGTTCCTGAAAGCGGAACTTAAAGAAGCAGGGATCAAGCAGGAGTATTCGGATACGATAGATACCGTTGAACTGGCTAAAATCTTGCTTCCCACAGCTACAAGCTACAAGCTTTCCGATCTATCTGAGATGCTGGGGCTGTCCCATACGAATCCACACCAGGCTGACAGTGATGCCAGAGTTACGGCGGAGCTTCTTCTCCTGCTGATTGACAAGGCAAGGGAACTTCCTCTGGTCACACTGGAAAAGATGGCCGAATTGGCACCTTCATTAAAAAGCGGCATTTCATCCCTTTTTGAAGATCTCATTGCAGAAAAACGCTCCTGCACTGAAAATCTGCCAGAATATCTTGAAGTATTCAGGGGGATTGCACTGAGGAAAAAAAGCGTTTCTGAAACCTCATGGAATACCGCCGGCTTCCCGCCATATCCCTCATCGATGGATGGCAAAACCGCCCTTCTTTCCTCCGGGATGCCTCACTATAAGCTGAGGGAAGGTCAGCTGGAAATGATGGATTATGTCTTTGATGCATTCAGCCAGGATAAACATGCCGCCGTGGAAGCCGGGACGGGAATAGGCAAATCCATGGGCTACTTGCTTCCTGCGGTTTTCTTTGCCATGGAGAAGCAAGAGCCCATCATCGTCAGCACCCATACGATACAAATGCAGGACCAGCTTTTGAACAAAGAAATTCCGAGACTGTCGTATATTCTCCCATTCCCGTTCCAAACAGCAGTATTAAAAGGGAGAAATAACTATGTCAACCTTTTAAAATTTGAGCAGACACTAAAAAATGATGATGCCCAGTATGACAGTGTCATGTCAAAGCTACAGCTGCTTGTCTGGCTTGTTTCGACAGAAACCGGAGATATGGACGAACTGAATCTCACGAGCGGCGGAAGGCTGTATTGGCAGCGGGTAAGGCACGATGGTTGGTTCTTCAAGAAGGA
>DATBUB010000436.1:0-2945 GCA_036516555.1 Bacillaceae bacterium | reverse complement strand
ATTTGGAATGGAAGAGTGTAAAGGTTATGTGCGGATTCGGCACTCGGATATGCGAAAACCGGAATTTTTGTGCGAACACGGCCCTTGAAAGTGCGGAAAAGCTCGGCTTATATGGGAGTTCTCGGTTATGTGCGAATATCTAATCATGTGCGAATTCAAACAGAAAGACACATCGGCAAAAGGAAGAGCAGAGGCAAATGCCCCTGCTCTCTTCCTTTCCTCCTACTCCCCCTGATAGCTGATCAGGTTCGTGAAGATCCGGTATCCGCCCGGCACCTGTCCCTGGATTTGGCGGTAGAACACAAGGTTTGTATAGAGATACGTCCCTTTTCCGTGTCTCGCCATGAGGATACCGCCATCGAATGGCGCCTCGTTTGGATCGGCCATGCTGACGAAGGTTTCATAGCGATTATCCCATGCCATCGGGAAGTATAGGCCGCGTTCCTGGATCCAGTGATCCCAATCCTTGTCGGTGATGGTGTTCGGGTAGTTGAACAGCGGTGATTCCGGCTTAAGCACCGTCACCTTTGCGTTCTCGTCGGTCACTCTCCAGCGAATGGACGGGTTTCCTAGAGTCAGCGGGAATGGGGCCGTTGCATTGGCATCCCAGTTGTCGCCAGGCTTATGATATTGGACGACCAGGTGGCCTCCATCTTCCACATATTTGTTAAGGCGGGCGTTATTGGCAAGCAGGTCGGCCCTGGATAGGTAGGCTCGGATGCCGATGACGATGGTGTCAAACTGGCTTAAGTCTCCGTTCGCCAGGTCTGCTTCGTTCAGTTTTATAACAGGCAGTCCGGCATTCGACAGATAATCCGCCACCTTGTCAAATCCGCTCTCCACATATCCTATCTTCACATTCGGATCTGTTAACAATTCAAATGCCACTCCGTTTACTTTGGCCGGATATAGATAGTAGAAGGTGCCAATATGGTCATAGCTGATTTCCTGAACGGTGGAATCAAACGTTTTTCCATTTGCGGCTGCTTCAGCGATGAAATGAAAGTCGCTTTCCCCTAGATTTTCCGGAGGGCTCACGGTAAAGGTGACTTCTTTTTCCTCAAGCTGCCCGTCAAAGTCCACCTCGATGCTGGCTGGCGCAACAGTCCACCCGTCCGGCACATTGAGCGTGACAACAGCTTTGTTGGCGCCGTCCAAATAGTTCTTCACCTTCACATTAACCGGCATATCATTCTGGACATTCGCCGTATTGACCACGATATCCTCGGGATTCAGCGTAAACCCGACATCGGGCAATACTGCTGCTGTTTCATCCAGTTCAGCCTCTTGATGAACAGCCGTTCCCGCACTTTCATATGTGACATCCGCCTTGATCAACGGCTCTTTATAGGCGTTATACAACTCAGCATCATCCGGAACCGAAACAGTAAAGACCAGACGCGCTGTCTCGCCCGGTTTTAAGTCAGCCGCCTTGCTGCCGGAAACCACATTCCAGCCTTCCGGAACCAAGAGGCTTGCTGCCGCCTTTTTCAGATGCTGCTTTCCGTTGTTTTTCAGCGTGACCGTCACTTGAGTTTCGGAACCTTGCGTCAGAATATGATTGTCTGCTGCCATTTCCACCTCAAGACCAGAGGCCACAAAGCTCGCCTCCTGCAGCTGCTCATCTTTGATGGATAGCTTGTGGAGCAAGTCTTGCTTGAGAGCCGCATCCAGCTTGGATTTCTCCACCTTCTTTGCCAGATGGCGTACATCCTTCAAGGCGGACTGGCTTTTCACAAAAACGTCGCTTCGATCCGGATAAGCCGCAAGGATTGAATCCAGCTTCCTCTGCAGTTTGGTTAAATGTACCTTCACATCATTGTGGCGCTGTCCGACATTCTGGGCCCATTCTTCCAAATCATACGGGACGCCGGCAAAAAACTCAGTGCTTCCTTTCGTATCCACCGCACTGCTCACCAATTCAAGATGAACCTGTCTAGGTGCAGCCGGGATATCCTGTCCCATTCCCTGGCTCTTGTGCATATAGCGTGACTGTTCACCGAGCTGCGGATACGTCATTCCATAAACCGGATCAAACATGCCTATTTCAATGGACGTATCGGCACTTTGCGCAGAGGCCGCCGGCAAGTAAAGTTTCTTCACCTGCCAGGCGGATAGCCCTTCCTTCAGCTGGTCAGGGAATACAGACGGATCGGCCGCATCCTTGAACGCCCGTTCACTCAGAATGGTGATGGTTCGGTGATGGCCGTGCTGTGAATCCACATCACGGAACGATGGCATGACAATATCCGGCTGGTATGTGCGGATAAATCGGATGAGCCTTTCATACGTGACCTCTTCCCCCCACTTTTCAAGTGTTTCTTCAGGTGTTTTGGAAAAACCGAAATCGTAAATATCATCCGACAGATCTTCACTTAAGTGATACGCTTTGACATTGGTGATCTTGGCTGCTTCAACCATTTCCCTCGAACGGATGATGCCCAGTGCATTGCCGAGCTCCTGGCCGATTTCATTTTGTCCTCCCTCCCCCCGGTTCGCGATGAGGCTGGCCGTTTTCACACCGAGTCCCCTTGATAAGTAAGCCAAAAAGTCACTGCGCTCATCATCCGGGTGTGCACCCGTATTCACAAACGTTACGGTCGTTTCCAGCGGCTTTACCACATTCCAGAGGTCAACATCTTCCCCTTTCGGCTCCGCGGCCGTTCCAATCTGGACCATCGTCAATACTAGCAGGAGACTTAATAAACCCATCCAGAATTTCCTCAACCCTGTAACCCCTTTCATTTTGAAGGTCGATCTTTTCACTGTTTCCTCCTCCTCCAATTTTATTCAGGTTAGTAAGGTTAACTAACCTACTGCACATAGCACTCCTTTAATTAATGGATACCATAACGAAAAAAAGAAGTAAATGATTTTATATTCTATATTTTCAAATAATTATTTTGGACTATTTCTTTAGAACCAGGCATATAAACGATTAAATA
>DATBUB010000435.1:0-9888 GCA_036516555.1 Bacillaceae bacterium | reverse complement strand
ACATCATTTGCAAAAATAACTGCGTCGGCATTTCTTAAAAGATTGCCAGTATGACGGTCTTCGATTCCGTTTGCACCTTGTTTTTCAACAAAAACATCGACGCCCATTTCCTTGCCGGCTTTTATTAAAGCTTCGGCTGCCATGTAGGTGTGGGCAATTCCAGCGGGACAGGCGGTAATGGCTAAAATGGTTTGATTCAATTTAGCTTTCTCCTCGGTCGCTTGATCTGATTTCGTATTGTCAAGCTGATTGAATAATTCGGTATTTGTTTTGGCATGGAGGAGACGGTTCTTATATGTTTCATCTGATAACCGGGTAACAAATTCGGCAAGCAACGATAGATGAGTTGTGCCTGCTTCACTTTCCGGAATGGCCAGCAGGATGACAAGCTGGACTTCGTTGTCAGGGTCAATACTTTCCCAGTCTTTTAACGGTTTATCAAGAGTGGTGATTGCAAATGATGCTTCTTTAACTGATTTTGACTTGCCATGAGGAATGGCAAGCCCTCCTTCAAAGCCTGTTGGAGAGAGCTTTTCTCTTTCTAAAACAGATTGAAGGAATACGTCTGTATTTGATATTTTGCCAGCTTCACCTAGCTGCCTTACTAAATACTGGATCACTTCCTGCTTTGATTGAAATGTTTTCCCAGTACTGATTAGGCTTGGTGAGGTAAGTGCTTGTAATTGCATGAAGATTACCTCCTGAATAGTTAAAGTATTGTAAGTGTTTTCATCTATATTTAAATCGTAACAAAAAAAAGCAAGAAGGATGGATTCTTCTTACTTTTACACTGAAAGTATTGGGTAAGGCGGTTTCGTGTGTATTTTTACACATTTCAGGAATTATCCCATAAATATTGGGATAATGTTTGTAGGGCAACCATGACGGGTGTCCGATCAGTAATATTATAGCTATTTTTTATTCTTTTCGGAGCATAGCAATATAAATTGAAAGCTGCCAGCTTTTGAAGGGAATTTCGGCTAAAATGTGTCAGGGATACTATTTGAATCTCTTTTTCCTTTGCTTTTTCGGCTATTTCCAGTACTTGAGGAGTTTCCCCGGAAAGACTGATTAAAAATACAACATCCTGTTCATTCATTTGGTTGATCATATGAAGGTTTTCGTGGCGGTGGACTAAAAATTCTGAATGCTTTCCGGTTAACCGCAGGTTCCTGACCATCATTTCGCAAAAGAGAGCTGTGTCACCAACTCCATAAAACAGGATATTCTTGGCGTTAAGCAGAATTTTCGCTATTGTTTCAATCCGGTCCATATCCAACAGTTCAAACGTTTTTTGAATAAAGAAGAAGGAACTGTCTTCAATAATAATGATAGATGATTGCAGCTCGTCTCTAATACTATTTTTCAGATGCGAAAATCCGTCATAACCGAGCTTTCTGGAAAGTCTGGTAATTGTATTCGGAACTGTATAGAGGGAGGCTGCAAGGCTTTGAATTGTTGTGGCTACAAATTGCTGCTTGTTCTTAATGATATAGTCAACAATCTGGTCATCGGTTTCATTTAATTTATATTCGTATTTGTGGACACGTTCCTCAAAATTCATATTCCCACCCCGATTTTGCTGCTTTGTTCATTATATCAAATAAATGCTTTTCAGGAATGTCAACAGCCAATATACATGGAGGGATTTATTTTGAAATTAGTCATTGCGATGGACTCATTTAAAGGATGTCTTTCATCGATAGAAGCAAACGTTGCCGTTGCGGAAGGATTTTTACAGGCTGACCCCGGCATCAGGATAGCTCACATTCCTATAGCTGATGGCGGGGAAGGAACTGTCGAAGCACTTGTCCATGCCAATGAAGGGAAATTGATTGAAGCACGGGTAACTGGACCATTAGGAGAACCCGTTATGTCAACGTACGGCATTATAGGGGGCGGGAAAATTGCCGTTATTGAAGTGGCTGAAGCTTGTGGGTTCCCCTTACTGACAAAGGAGCAGCGCAATCCTCTTATGACTACCACGTATGGAGTAGGAGAGTTGATTCTTGATGCATTAAACAGAGGATGCCATGAGTTCATCATTGGTTTAGGTGGGAGCGCCACAAACGATGCCGGAATGGGGATGCTCCAGGCCTTAGGGTTTAAATTTCTTGATCAAAAAGGGCAGGAGCTTGGATTCGGAGGGGGAAAGTTGAAGTTTCTTGCAAAAATGGATTCAAGCAACGTTTCGTCTGCAGTAATAGATTCGGTCTTCAGTTTAGCCTGCGATGTGAATAATCCGCTATATGGCCCGCTTGGCGCCGCATATATTTATGGTCCGCAAAAGGGGGCCACTGAAGCTGTTGTAAATGAATTGGATGAAGGCTTAAGGCATTTTGCAAAAGTGGCTTTTCAAGATTTATCTTTGGATCTTCAAGAGATTCCAGGAGCAGGTGCCGCTGGGGGACTGGGAGCGGCTTTCGCGGGATTTTTGCAAGGAAAGCTGGAGTCAGGTGCTGGACTGGTACTGGGCAAGACTGCTCTTGAAGAAAGGATAAGAGAAGCAGATCTCGTCATTACCGGTGAAGGGAAATTGGACGGACAAACTTCAATGGGGAAAGCACCGGCCGGGGTAGCATTGATAGCCGCTAAATATAAAGTTCCGGTGGTTGCTTTGGCCGGAGATGTTTCAGAAGGTACATCGAACCTGCACGAATCCGGAATCAGCGCCTATTTCACAATTGTAGGAGGGCCTGTCGATTTAGAAAGCGCTATGCAGCCCGATGCAGCACGTGAAAATCTAAGAAAGGCCGCTGAGCAGATAGGGAGGCTATTGAAGATAAAATTTTAGGTTTCTCTATGGAAAAGCAGCATATCTATTTATTGACGAATGAATAATATTTGAATCAAATAGGAGGGGGAAGCATGTATAAAAGAGAACCGATTTTTTTAGAGCCTGTCTTTCAGGAAAGGATTTGGGGTGGAGAAAAATTAAAAACACAATTCAATTTTGAAATTCCTTCGAGCCAAACAGGCGAAGCATGGGTCATTTCCGCGCATCCAAATGGTCCCAGTGTAATTCAAAATGGCGAACTCGCTGGTAAAACACTTGCTGATGCATGGGAGCTTTATGGAGAAATATTTAAAAAAAAGGGCGCTAGCGAAGGAAATTATCCGTTGTTGGTGAAAATACTTGATGCGGCAGAGGATCTTTCCGTTCAGGTTCATCCGGATGACCACTTTGCGCAAGCGGAGGAAGGGGTTCCTTTCGGCAAGACAGAGTGCTGGTATGTGATCAGTGCAGAAGAAAATGCTGAGATTGTGTTGGGCCACCATGCTTCTAGCAGGAATGAATTCAGGGAAATGATAGAGAAGGGTGAATGGAATAAGCTTTTAAGGCGTGTGAAAGTAAAACCAGGCGATTTTGTATATGTTCCAAGCGGCACCATCCATGCTATTGGCAAAGGAATTGTGATTCTTGAAACTCAGCAAAGCTCGGATATTACCTACCGTGTTTATGACTATGACAGAACAGATCAAGCAGGCAATAAACGAGACTTACATTTGGAGCGCTCCATACAGGTAGCTGCTGTTCCTCATCAGGACGCAGTTACAGAAGAGAAACAAACTTTTTATGGGGATTTAGCCGAAAAGCAGCTAGTGAAAGAAAAATACTTTACTGTATACCACTGGAAGTTGACCGGGAAGGCAGTTCGTAAGTTAAAAGCCGACTTTTTACAGGTAAGCGTAATATCCGGGGAAGCAACACTCACAATGAACGGGAAGTCCCATGCACTTGGAAAGGGCAGCAATTTTATCTTACCTAATGGGATTGGCGAATTTACACTGGAAGGAAATGCTGAATTTATTGTTTCTCATATATAATTTGAAGCAGCGAAACAACCGCTGCTTCTTGATTAGTGAGGTACTAGAAGCATTCGACATCACTGATATATATTTGATAAGAGGTGGATTTGATAGTTTTAGCCAAAACATATCTTTTTTAAAGGAGGGGGTAAAGGGAGTTTCTTTTATTTATTTTGTAGTTTATTTTCTTGTACTTATTCTCCCAGCTCCTCGGCTATTCATCCACTATGTTCCTCACGGTTCCTATAAACCTCCACAAAATACCCGCACACAGCAAGAATGACAGCTGGCACAATCCAACCCACGCCTTTTTCATAAAAAGGCAGGTATTCCAGGACTTGAATGACCGGCTGAATGATAACGCCAAAAGCTTTCAGCATATCGAAGAAACCGACAATTCCGGCAGCCGCCAAGGAAAATATATATACTTCCCGGTAACCCCTGAACCATTTGTGAAAGAAGCTAATGGAAATCAACACAATAGCGAGCGGATAGATGCCGATCAGTACCGGAACGGTGATGGCGATCAATTGAGTGAGCCCGATGTTGGCCACTATAGCCGTAAAGCCGCAGATGATCAGCACGATCGCTTTATAGTGGAGAGGTGGAATGGTTTTGGCAAAAAAAGCGGAGCAGGCTGATACCAATCCCACTGAAGTAGTCAGACAGGCCAGGATGACGGCCAGGCCAAGCAGCAATTGGCCGCCTGTCCCCATCAGGGCTAAGGCAAGCTGGGTTAAAATGTCCCCTCCATTTGCGGCATCCGGCGCCACGGTGCGGCTGGTGGCTCCCAGGTACGCAAGCGCCAGGTAAACGAGGGATAGCCCAGTCACTGCGATGATTCCGGATTTTATTGTATGTTTGATGATGGATGGTCTGTCTTCAATCCCTTTGGACCTGATCGCATTGATGACAATGATGGCGAAAACCAGTGCGGCAATGGCATCCATCGTCCCGTATCCTTCAATGAATCCGCCAATGAACGGATCCTTGTCAAAGGGGACTTGCGGCTGCCCGATTGCCCCTGCGGGATGTATGATTCCCATCACGACGATCAAGGCGACGATGGCAAGAAGAACCGGCGTCAGCACGTTCCCGAAGCGGTCCACTATTTTATTTGGCTTTAGGGAAAGCCAGGCCGTGACGGCGAAAAAAATCACCGTAAAGACTGCAAGTGAGGCGTTTTCGATCGTATCCGGAAGAAAAGGTGCGACCCCCATTTCAAATGAAACCGTGGCTGTCCTCGGAACGCCGAAAAAAGGTCCAATCGCCAAGTACACGATGATGGTAAAAATAAGTCCGAAACGCGGATGGGCTTTGCCAGCCAAATCCTGCAGCTGGTTTCCGCTCAAGGTGACGGCTAGGACACCGAGAAAAGGCAGGCCGACCCCAGTGATCAAAAAGCCTGTGATGGTGATCCATACATTGCTCCCGGCTTGCTGTCCCACTAATGGGGGGAAAATCATGTTGCCTGCTCCGAAGAATAAGGCGAACATTGTCAGTCCCAATTTGATTGTTTCTTTGTATGATAGCTGATTCATTTTTGTACCTCCCGGTGGCCGGTGGCCGCAAGATTCTGATATGTATTAGTGCGGCCCACATTCCCAGCTGATGAATAAAGAACAGGGAATTAAAAATGGGAGTGTAGTCCTTTTCATCATCATTCCCCTTCGCTATGTTATGTTTATCATTTCTCAACCGCTTTTTCCAGTGGTACGCAAATACATCGATTTTTTTAGTTTTTAAAGGGAAGGTTAAAGAAAAAGGAGGACGATTCCATGAATAGGCAACATGACGAAACAAGCGAAGGATTGAATCAACTGTTTGAAATCATCAATGCCAAAGGGGATACAGGAGAATTGGAAAAAATAGTGAAGGGGACGAACGCCGCAAACAAGGCTGAAGCGGGGGATAGGCAAGCGGAGAAAGGAAAGTAGCCCGCCGTCCTCACTTACATAGATTCAACAACCATGTTATGATAAGCGTAATTCCACTGGGGGAGTCTTATACAGACTGAGACAGAGAAATCTGGACCCTTTGAACTTGATCCAGTTGATGCTGGCGTAAGGAAGTGGCTGCTTGATCTCAAGGCATTGTTGCCTTTTGTTGATAGAGCCACCCCGTCCTTTATGCCAAGGGCGGTTTTTTGTTTGTCTCGGAATAATCAACAGACGAGGAGGCTCTTGAATGACTAAGGTAAAAAAGCTTACGCTGACATCCATCATCATAGCAATCACCACTTTGACAAGCAATGTTGTCTTTATCCCGATTGGATTTGCCAAAGTGTTTCCGGTTCAGCATATGGCAAATGTGCTGACCGCGGTAATGCTGGGGCCGGGCTATGCGGTTGCCCAGGCGCTCATTGTGTCACTCATCCGGAACATGGCGGGAACCGGTTCGATCTTCGCCTTTCCGGGAAGCATGATCGGCGCCTTTTTGGCAGGCTATCTATTTTTAAAAACTGGCAGGCTGGCTTGGGCATTTACAGGCGAGGTTGTTGGAACCGGGGTCCTCGGGGCACTGGCCTCATATCCCATTGCCACGCTGCTGCTGGGAAGGGAAGCGGCCTTGTTTGGCTTTATCCCATCCTTTATGGTGAGTTCTTTTGCCGGTGCTGCCCTCGGACTTGGCCTCATAAGGGTGTTATTGAAGAATCAAAGCATAAGCGGAATGGTTCAGTTTCACGGCTGTTCTAAAAATCTATAATCCGGTATGAAATGGAGCTTCCTGCGGTTGGCTTTAAATATTATGAAGAAGAACTTTTTTATATGAGTGCTCCGATTCCCGGAAAGTCCATGTTACCTGCATCCGGCATGTTAGTTGTCGAAAGCAAGCCGGTATGCAGCAGCGCACACTGGAGCACAATAATCGTTGCAGGGAGAGGAATCACTATGTATCATCCAACCATATTCGAAAATTTGAAAGTAGCCTTTGAAAATCAGATTTATGATCTGGATAATCTTGACCGCAGGATCACCATTGTCAACAGAGTGGACCGGATGGACTTCGCCATACTGGCAAGGGAACTGGCCATCCAATTTGTGCTTGCTGATCAGCCGGATGTAAAAGCGGAAGTGGTATTGGAAACTTCACTAAAAGATTTGGCAGGGGAAATATTAGAGATGCCTGGTACGAATCCCGGTTGCTTTTTGTCACTGCGATTTGCCAAGCTTATTCAGCATGCACCCGTGCAATGCAAACAGATTGAAGAGGCGCTTAGCGCGATATGGGAAGACGACATCGAGCTGACCCAAACGCTGAGCTATGTATATGGACAGGATGAATCCAATCCCCTGAACCACATTGAAGTTAAATTCAAATTGATCCTGAATGAAGAAAATATGATGGAAATTGGCCCATTTCTTCAATCTGTCCTGGAGGCGCTGGAGGTGTTGAATCGGATTTGATGGAAGCTGGCTGAAATTGTAGGGGACAACGGAACAAATGGTGTATCCGCCCTGTTTGTAAGGGCTGATAATAATGGTTTGGCGGAATCACCTTCCCAAACAAGGCGAGCGACAGAGCGGACCTTCATCCCTTGAAAATCTTCTTGATCAGCTTAAAAATATCAAACGTAGTCCGCTGATACACTTTGTTATATACATATTTTTTCGGATTCCGCATCCAGCCGTATC
The DNA here is from genome assembly GCA_036516555.1 of Bacillaceae bacterium. Taxonomy (GTDB): domain Bacteria; phylum Bacillota; class Bacilli; order Bacillales; family Bacillaceae_C; genus DATBUB01. The sequence goes on along the minus strand of DATBUB010000435.1, from coordinate 2,443 downwards.
CGCGGGGCATCTTGAGGCCGGCACGGTGGACCACCTGTCTTTTGATGCTCGTCCGGGCACTGATGCGGCGTTTTAAGCTTGGCTTCCTCATACCGATTTTTATTTTCATGCTGCTCTCCCCTTTCCAAAATCTTAAGCCATATTACTTACTACTTCGCATTCCTTGTGCTTTTTTCCTGCTTGCACAAAATAGAAAGAGGGTTATTCTCTCTTTGCTTGAATAGGATGATTGTAAACGATATTCCTGATCACAAGGAGGGGGAGGCGTTGGCGATACAAGGGGGAAAATATATTCAGGTGGAGCCGGGTACGGAGCTGTTTGTCCGGGACACAGGATGCGGGGAACCCATTGTTTTTATTCCGGGCTGGACATTTACGGCTGAAGTGTTTTCAAAGCAGGTGGAGCATTTCCAAAAGAAGAATCGGGTGATTGTCATCGATCCGAGGAGCCATGGGCGCTCGTCGATCACCATGCATGGGAATGATTATGTGACACACGGTTCGGACTTGGCAAACGTGCTTGAAGCTTTACAACTGAAGGATGTCTCCCTGGTTGGCTGGTCATTTGGTTGTTTGACGATTTGGGAATATATTAGGCAGCAGGGGACCGGAAACATCAAATCCTGTGTGTTCGTCGACCTGTCACCAAAGCCCTTATCGGTCAACCATGAACAGGACTGGGTGGAAGGGCCGCTGGACGATATAGCGGGAGCGTATACCGCCTTTTTGCGTGATCGTGAGAAACAGCGCGAGTTTGTAACGAGTTACGTGAAGGATGTCATGGTGCAGAGAGAGCTGGAGGAAGGGGAGCTAACCTGGATTGTGGAGCAGTCTTTAAAAACGCCGCATTATATTGCAGCAAACCTGTTTGCTTCCGGAATGTTTTCGGATTATCGCGAGGAAGCGAAGCTGGCCAGTGAGTCAATTCCGACTCTTAATGTCATCGCAGAACATTGGGCTCCTGCAGCGAAAAGCTTTACAGAGCGTCTTACACCCAAATCATCTATAGAAGTGCTTGGCGGCCATTTCATGTTTTGGGAGCATGCTGAAAAGTTCAATGAGATTATCGAACATTTTTTACAGGATAAATAAAGAAAAAACACGAACCTCTGCCAACATGCGAGGTTCGTGTTTTTTTTTAAAAGCGATTATTTATTCATATCCACATTCAGCTTGGGCTCCGGAATGATACTGGCTGCTTCCATCTCCTCTTTTTCCATCGAAATCTGAACGATGGGCTTCTCCGGTTCTTCAAATGGAGCACCATGATACACGTGAATTCCCGCTTTTTCATCTTCTCTGATCCATCTCATGAAGGAGAAGATCATCAGCAGCATGACGAAGACGAGAGGCAAGGCTGTAATAATCGAAAGGGTCTGCAATGCTTCCAGCCCATCGCCATACATTAACACAATCGAAATGCTTGTCAGGACAATTCCCCAAAATACACGGTACCAGCGAGCCGGCTCTTCGCCTTCTTTCAAATTGATAGAGGCAACGTCCGATAAGGTATAGGCTGCTGAGTTGACCGTCGTGGCAAGGAAAATGGCTGCAACCAGCAAGTAGAGCACCATGACAATGCCACCAAGCGGAAGCGCATTCAGGGAAGCTAGGATAGCTGCCGGCGCCCCTTCTTTTTGTAAAATATCGAGGACAGGGACGATATTGTTCAATTCAAAGTACATGCTCGTATTGCCGAAAATGGCAAAAGCAAGCCAGCATCCAAGCGTTCCGCCGGCCAATTGGCCAAGAATGAGACCTTTGATGGTTCTGCCTTTTGAAATCCTGGCCGCAAACATTCCGGTGAACGGAGCATAGGAGAACCACCAGCCCCAATAGAACAGCGTCCAGCTTTCACTGAATCCGGATTTCCCGACAGGGTCGGTATACAGGCTCATCCTGAAAAAGTTTTGAAGCAAAATTCCTACACTATCCGTGAAGGTGGCGATAATGAAAGCAGTGGGGCCAAAGATAAAGATGAAAACGGCAATCCCGATATATAGATAGAGGTTCCAGTCGCTTAACAGCTTCAAACCTTTTTTTAATCCGAAATATAGACAGATGCAGAAGAAGATCATCAGAACCACAACAATCATCAAATTCAATGTAAGCGTTTTCTTGACGCCGAAAAGATGATGGATTCCCTCCGCAATCAATGGTGTGCCAAGTGCCAGGGAAGTGCCGATCCCGCCGATTAAACCGAACATGAAACATACGTCAATGATTTTTCCAAGCAATCCATCAGCTTTGTCTCCGATGATTCCGCGGCACGCATTGCTCAATCGATAGGATTGTTGGCCCTTGACATATATTGCATATGCGATTGGGATGGATGGCACACAATAGATCGCCCATGCGGAAAATCCCCAGTGAAACATGCCGTATGTGGAAGCAAAACCGGCAGCTTCTACCGTTTTGCCCGGCAGGCCATATGGCGGGGTGG
>DATBUB010000434.1:0-3548 GCA_036516555.1 Bacillaceae bacterium | reverse complement strand
AATGAATATAAAAATGAAATTCACCTATAAAGGTCCCAAAACGCCATCCGTCGTGCTTGAATCAGACTGGATTTCCGAAGAGGATTCGGAACCCATCATGGACGATCTTATGAAGACAGGAAGGGTTCTTGATCTTGTGATCGAGGATGAGATGGGGAACGAATGGAACCGGAAGGAATACGCGAAGCTTAGGCAGAAGCTGGATGAGAAACCCCGTAATCCCATTGTATTTTTTGATGGGGGTTTTAATAAAGGAAGCGGTAAAGCCGGGATAGGGATGGTCGTCTATTATGAAAAAGGGACCGATCGATACAGGATCAGGGCAAATGGCTTATTGGACGCACTGGAGACCAACAATGAAGCAGAATACGCAGCATTATACAATTCGCTTTTATTGCTTGAAGAGGCGGGAATCCGAAATATTCCTTGCACCATTAAGGGAGATTCCCTTGGGGTTCTGAAACAGCTTGAAGGGGAATGGCCCTGTTATGAGCCCGTACTGAATGCCTGGCTGGACCGGATTGAATCAAAGCTGAAAGAATTGGGCATTAAACCTGCTTATCTCCCGGTGGGAAGAAATGAAAACAAGGAAGCGGATAAGCTTGCAGGCCAGGCATTATCGGAGAATATCGTGTATAGCCATTTAAAAATAGGGTAGCTGTCACAGAAAGGTTTGGTTACATGGAGCGGATTGCAGTACTGAAAGAAATTGATGAATTGATGTATTATTATTGTGAAGATTGTTTTCTTAAAAAGCATTTTCGCAAGGCATACAGCAACACGTACGCCCATAGCTTCTGCATCAGCCAATGTACGGTAGGAGGTTTGCTGCGTGAAAAAGGAAAGAGCTTATTAAAATAAGGGGAGCAGAAAAACTGCAAACAAAAAAAGCTGGCACCCTGATGCCAGCCTTTTCATTTATATTAGGATAATTTAGTTACGTTAGCAGCTTGAGGCCCACGGTTTCCTTCTACGATTTCAAAAGAAACTTCTTCGCCTTCTTCCAATGTTTTGAAGCCTTCGCCCTGGATGGCAGTAAAGTGTACGAATACGTCGTCTCCGCCTTCAACTTCAATGAAACCATAGCCTTTTTCATTGTTAAACCATTTTACTTTGCCGTTTTGCATGTTTCTGAATCCTCCTAAATCTTACAGCACATCGTGCCATGAAAAATATTATCAGAAAAACAAAATAAAAAATGTGCTTTTTCCTATTCTGTTTTTATGATATATACACTATAACCCAAGGAAAATCAAGAGTCAAGAAAACGCATACTTTTTTTGCCCATTTTTTAAACTTTTTCGCCAATTCAGAACTCAAAGACCGAGCCCCGCTTGTGAAACATGATTGATTATAGTAAACTTTAATGTGCTGATATGAATATAAAGGAGGGGGAACAGGATGCCTACTCCAAGCATGGAAGATTATATCGAACAAATATATCTGCTGATTGAAAATAAAGGGTATGCTAGAGTTTCCGATATAGCAGAAGCGTTGGCTGTACATCCTTCATCCGTAACGAAGATGGTTCAGAAGCTGGACCGGGACAGTTACCTTGTTTATGAAAAATACCGTGGCCTGATCCTTACGGCCAAGGGCAAAAAAATAGGAAAGCGTCTTGTGGAAAGACATGATCTCCTTGAAAAATTCCTTGCCCTCATCGGTGTGAAGGAAGAAAATATATATGATGATGTAGAAGGCATTGAACATCATTTAAGCTGGAATTCCATTGACAGGATCGGGGATCTTGTACAATTGTTTGAAGAAAACCCGTCGATCATGCAGGAACTGAGGCTCATGCAGGAAAAAAACGAAGAAGCAGTCAACAAAGAACCCATTTAGGCTGGTTCTTTTTTGCTGTCTGCATCCAGAAGGTTTACAATACATATGAAATCCAAGGGAGGTACACATGGGGACATTTGATTGGACATCTGCTGCAAGGGAGTCATGGGACAAAATGGCGCATCGCTGGCACTCTGGAAGTGTGGAGATGTGGATGCATGGCAGCCGAAAGGATATTCTTCCCCTTTTTAAGCAATATATCCCAAAAGGGAAAGTTGCCGACCTAGGCTGCGGGGATGGTTATGGATCATGGCTCCTTTTCCATGAGGGCTATCAGGTTACGGGAATGGACCTGTCCAGGGAAATGATATTGCTTGCCAAACAGATGGAGGACGAGGGTCTTTCATTTGAAGAAGGGGATATGAACAATCTGCCATTTAAGGACAATGAATTTGATGCAGTCATGGCCATCAACTCATTGGAGTGGACAGAGCATCCCTTGACCGCACTCCAGGAAATATCCAGAATTGTTGGCAATGGGGGGCATGCCTGTATCGGCATCCTGGGCCCTACTGCTGGACCGCGGGAAAACAGCTTTGAAAGGCTTAAAGGAAAACAAGTTTTTTGCAATACGATGATGCCCTGGGAATTTGAACGACTTGCTTCTGAGCTTGGCTGGAACAAGCTTGATGAAAAGGCTGTCTTCAAAAAAGGAGTGCCGGAAGCGCTTGGGAGCAATCTTTCCAATGAGCTGAGGCAGGCTCTAACATTCATGACCCTTTTTATTTTTAAAATAGGCCATGCATAAACTATTTTTGAAAACCCTTTCTTTTTGGAGACAATATGCGGCAATGGTCGACGGTAAATGATACAATGGTTAGCGAATACATATATTTTGGGGGAAGAGACATGAGCGAGAAGAAAATATTATCGGATATTGAAATTGCACAAAGCTCCGAATTGCTGCCCATTCAGCAAATTGCAGGTTCTATTGGCCTGACAGAAGATGATGTTGAATACTACGGAAAATATAAAGCGAAAATTTCATATGAGAAAATACGTCAACTGCAGGGCAATGAAGACGGGAAGCTGATTCTTGTGACTTCCATCAACCCAACGCCTGCTGGGGAAGGGAAATCAACAGTGACAGTAGGTCTTGGCGACGCCCTGTCTAAAATCGGAAAGAAGACCATGATTGCCCTTAGGGAACCGTCTTTGGGACCGACTATGGGAATCAAAGGAGGGGCCACGGGAGGCGGGCACGCCCAGGTGTTGCCCATGGAAGATATCAATCTGCATTTCACCGGTGATCTTCACGCCATCACGACGGCAAATAATGCATTGGCCGCACTTATGGATAACCATATGCACCAAGGGAATGAACTTCGTATTGACCAAAGGCGGGTTGTATGGAAAAGAGCTGTGGACTTGAATGATCGGGCGCTTAGGGAAGTGGTCATTGGTCTCGGAGGTCCCATTCAGGGTGTGCCTCGCCAGGATGGCTTCGAAATAACTGTGGCTTCTGAAATTATGGCGGTGCTCTGTCTGGCAACCGATTTGGAAGATCTGAAACACAGGCTTTCCAAAATGGTCATTGCATATAATTACGAGAAGGAGCCCGTAACCGTTAAAGACCTGGGTGTTGAAGGGGCGATTGCACTTTTGCTGAAGGATGCCTTGAAACCCAACCTTGTGCAGACAATAGAGCATACTCCGGCCATCATACATGGAGGCCCTTTCGCCAATATCGCACATGGCTGCAACAG
>DATBUB010000433.1:0-6155 GCA_036516555.1 Bacillaceae bacterium | reverse complement strand
CCTCGTGTCTTTCCAATACCTCGAGGCAAACCTCCAAAAATTGCTGCGGTTTTTCAAAATGCAAATCATGTGCCGCATTCTCAAAAAATATCATTTTTTTTAAAGGACATTCCATCCTTTCGTACAATTCTTCCACCAATGAACTCGGTGTGATGTAGTCATAGCTTCCGGCTAAAAAGTAAACCGGAACATCCAGGTCTTTGACTTGCTCCATGAAATCCACCGTTAATAATTCGTCCCTAAAATATTTGACTAAAAAATTTGTGCCTTTAAACCAGTTTATAATATCGGAAAGGCTGTATTCCTTGGATGCCAGCATTTCTTTCAGGTAGTCATTCCATACACTGGTTGTTTTTTGGTATTGGTATCCCCCGTATCGATCCAGGGCTTGTCGAAATATAGCCGTTTTATAGAATGAGCTGTAGGGAGGAGGACCAATTTTTAAGAGCTTTTTATAAGTGGACCTGTCATTCATTGCCCTGGTTTGTTCCAGGAGAAAAGAATACCCCCTCTTTTCCCCTTCAAGCATGTTTACGACTTGCCCAATGCCTATATAACACTTAAAATGCTGAGGATATTGCTGCGCCGCCAATAGACCGATTACACTGCCCCAAGAGTGGCCGACTAAATAGATTTTCTCCTTATTAAACCGCTTCTTCAGCATTTCGGCCAATGCCTTTACGTCTTCAACGTACTGACCGATAGACAGATTGTCCGAAGCGATCTTCTTATCATAGCTTTTGCCTGAACCTCTCTGGTCCCAGTCCACCACAATGAAGTGATTCTCCAATTCCTGAAAGTATTTTCTTGTGCAATAGATTTGGGCTGCCCCCGGTCCGCCATGCAAGAAGAGAAGAAGAGGATTGCCCTCAGATTTGCTTCGGATATACACCCACTGTTTTGACTCGTTAAGATGTACAATTTCTAAAGAATTTATCATTATTCCTCCATTTAAAAAGCGTAATATTTGATGATCATGGGTAGCTGAAAGTGCAGCATCATTAAAACTATTTCTCTGTTAAATACCTTTAATCCTTTAATTCTCCATTTTTCTGCCCTGCTTTTAAGGGAAGGACATTTGTTAAAGTTGTCGAATAAATATAGTAAATATGGCACAGTGCCATTTCCTTAATCAGAATGGCAGGTGAACAAATTGAAGATGATTAGATTTCAAGAAGATGATGGATCAAAAGTTTGGATTAATGTAGATATTCCTACACGAACCTGCACGGTTCATCAAAGCTCTTGTTCCTATACACGGATGGCTGAAACGCCATACAAGGGAATCGGAAAAGATTTGAGGGACGGTGGATGGCATTCCTTTCAGTCTGCAGAGCAGGCAGAGGCGTGCCAGAGAACGAAGTATTCGGATTATAAATATAAAACATGCGGCAGATGCTTTTAGCCGAATGATCGGAGAGTTATGGATCTATATGAAAATTTCTATTTTATATGAAGATAACCACCTGCTCGTAGTGGAAAAGCCAGTGAATGTTCCTGTACAGGAGGATCATTCAGGGGACAGGGATTTGCTTTCCATACTGAAGCATGACCTGAAGGTCCGCTATCAAAAGTCCGGTAATGTGTTTTTGGGCCTGGTCCACCGATTGGATCGCCCCGTCGGAGGTGTGATGGTGTTTGCCAAGACGTCCAAGGCGGCTTCGAGGCTATCGGATCTTTTAAGAAGGCAGGAGATAGAGCGGAAATATGTCGCAGTGGCGAGAGGGTCCATGCCTGAGGAAAAAGGGAAGCTGGAACATTACCTGGTGAAAGAGGCGCGTAAAAATAAAGTATATGCCGTCCAAGCTTCCAATAGAAAGGCAAAAAAGGCGATTCTTGATTACAAAGTGCTGGGCCGCCAACGGGGGATGAGTCTGCTTTCGGTCCAGCTGCACACGGGGAGGCCTCACCAAATCCGCGTTCAGCTGGCAACTGCCGGGTGTCCTCTTTACGGAGACCAGAAGTATGGAGTATCTGTGAACCGGACGGGGCAGCAGCTGGCGCTTTGGGCTTATTCACTCCGTTTCAAGCATCCGACTAAGGATGAAATGGTGGAAGTGCAGCTGCCCCCGCCGTCCCATTTCCCATGGGGATTGTGGCCGGAATTGGATGAGTGGGTGTTTGGAGAAAAGAAAATCAGTTAACGGTGAATTGTTGGGAATATACAAAAGTCTAAATAAAAGGAGATTGCCATGGCGGTTAACCTTCAAAAAGTTCAAGAAAGCGAAAGACCTATTTTACGTAATCTATATTCACTATATCTCCATGATTTATCATTGTTTACCAAGAATATCGATGTAGGGGAGGATGGTTTTTTTGAATTTGAAGATTTAGAAAAATGTTGGGGCGAGGATGGGTTTTCTCCATATTTCATCAAGTATAATAATAGTGTGATAGGGTTTTTATTGTTGTTGGAACGTCCGTTTTTAAATAATAAAAATGATTTCGGTATCAATGATATTTTTATACTTAACAAATTCAAAGGTAGAGGAATGGGCAGCGAAGCCATAAAAAAGTTATTTCAAGAAAAGCAAGGAAAGTATTTTGTGATTGAGTTAATTGAAAATAAACCCGCCATTTCATTTTGGAAAAAAATTTACAAAGATTTGAATATTTCTTTTGTTGAAAGAACAGAGTGCATGGATGATGAGATTTGTTTAATTCAAACGTTTGAAATAGACAGGCCATCCTAAGTCATCACAGACAATATTCATACATAAAAAGAGGTACATCTTATGTCTCTAATCATTGGCCTGATATTTTTTATTTGCTTCATTGTATTTGGGATGAAATTTTGGGAAAAAAGCAAAATGGCTTCGATTCTCCTGTTGGTACCGGCATTGCTTATGGTGGTCTTTGCCGCTGTTGTTACGTATAACACCTTATATCGGACAACACCGAATTCAGTGACGTTCACCGTTTTTGAAGAAAGTGGTAAATATACGGTGAAAGGTACTTGGAAGCAGCCGTTGGATGCCTATCGCTTTTCGACTGATTTTATCGTTTTTTACGTTCCGGACGACGAAGAAATCACAGATGTAAAGAGGAAACGGGACAGAGATGTGAAAAACATGGATATGAGCGGGTTGAAGGCAGCCGTTAAGGAGTGGCTGCGACATGAGAACCCACCTGCTTTTACCCCGCAGGTTTTTGATGTGAAAACAGATAAAACTTTTGATTTTTCATTCGCGGTCCCTAGGGGAGTCCAACCCGAAGATATCCAACTCTACTATGTCCATGCCAGAGAAGAACCGATGGATGCATTGGAGTTTTGGTTCAAGGAAATTGAATTAAGAGAATGACAGCCTCTGCCCGCCAGAAAAGGCAGGCAGGGGAATTTTATTTGCGAACTTTAGCCAGAACCCAGCACTAAAACGCCTGCTCCCAATCATATTGGGAGCAGGCGTCTCCCTCACACTAATCACGGACCCTCTTCTATCAGCCCATTCAATTCAACCTTCTGTTCATGGTCCATGTCATCCAGCGGAAAAACAGTGGCCGTTCTCTGGTCATCGTTGATCTGTTTGATATATACCGGGATGCCCCGGTAACTGACGTTGATCATGGCGGGCGATTCGATAATTTCCTGTGCGCGTTGACTGTCCATGCTTACAGCCTCCTTTTTTTGTAGTTTTTCCTGAAAAGCAAAAAAGATTCGATGCTCTTTCCTTGTACAATACCCGGTTCCGTGAACATTAAAAATCCCCCTGGCCGAATCTTCAGCCAGGGGGGGGAACAGTGTCTGCATTTTATTTAAACAGGTTAATGGTGGTGATGATGATTGGCATGGCAAACACATCGATCAGGAAGGCACCAACGATCGGGACAACGAGGTAGGCTTTCCTGGATGGGCCGAAGCGCTGTGTGACAGCAGACATATTGGCCATCGCATTCGGTGTGGCGCCAAGGCCATGCCCTGTAAAACCGGCCACCATGACAGCAGCGTCATAGTCTTTGCCAAGCAGGCGGAATAAAATAAAGGTACCGAACAAAACAATAAAGATAACTTGAACAACAACGATCGCAATCATTGGAAGAGCCAGATCCGCCACTTCCCACAGCTTGATGCTCATGAGCGCCATGGAAAGGAAAATTCCGAGCGTGATGTCGCTGATCAGATTGATGCTTTTCATGTCGACTGCTTTCGGGTTGAATTTGTCCACGATGTTTCGGACGATGACCGCGACAAACATTGCTCCCACATAGCCTGGAAGGACAAAGCCGGTTGCGGAAGAGAAGAGATCTCCCAAGTATGTTCCAAGAGCCATACATAGAGTAATGAGCAATAATTGGATAAAGAACGTATCCGAAGAGATGGCCTTGTCTTTTTCCTCCGTTATCGTCACTTCTTCGTCTGTTTCCGTCGGCTTCAAATTGTACTTCGAAACCAAATATTTTACCGTTGGTCCGCCAACCAGTCCGCCGGCTACAAGTCCAAATGTGGCGGCAGCAACCCCGATGGAAAGAGCCGAGTTGATGCCCAGATCTTCGACGGTCTGTCCGAAAGCGGTGGCGGCTCCGTGGCCGCCTTCCATGGAAACGGCGCCGGCCATCATGCCGATCAAAGGATGGATATTGAATAGAGAGGCTAACGAAACGCCGATGACGTTTTGTGCCAAAGCGAGGAATCCGCAAGCCAGCCAGTAAATGACGAGGAGCTTGCCTCCCAATTTGATGAGCTTAAAGCTTGCGCCAAGTCCAACGGTTGTAAAAAACGTGAGCATGAACAAGCTTTGAAGAGATGTATCCAAGGTGATTTCCAAAAGGCCGGTTGATTTGAGGATGGTCGCCACAACGGCGAACAGCAGGCCTCCGACAACAGGTGCCGGGATACAAAATTTTTGAAGAAATCCGACCTTCCTGACGAAGAATGACCCCATGGTTAATAGGGCCACCGCCAGGAAGATTGTGGTTACCTGGTTAAGTGCGAGTGTCATAGATGTCTCCTCCTAATGATGCAACGATAGCTTCGTTTGTTAAATAAGCGCCCAGCTTAACGGTTTTACCTCCTTCGTCAAGTACTGGATTCACTTCACAGATGTCAAAAGATACGTTTTTTGGATGGGATGCAACTGAGCGGATCAGGGTGCGAACGACCATTGGCGTCAGCCCAAAAGGCGATGTGGCGCTGACTCCCGGAGCGAAAGCCGCGTTCAGCACATCCGTGCAAAGCGTCAGCATGACATAGTCATGTTTTTCAATAAAATCATTCAAGTCTGTAAAGACACCGTCCATTTGTCCTTCCTGTATGTCCTCTTCGTATACATACTTTACGCCAAGCTCGTCCGCTTTATCGAAGAGCTCCTGTGTATTGCCAAAGCGCTGAATGCCCATGACAAAATAATCGCTGTTGGCATCCTGCTCGAGAATCTGCCGGAACATGGTGCCGGATGAAGGCTGTTCTTCGTAAGATCTTAAGTCAAAATGGGCGTCGATATTGATGATTCCCAAAGAGGCATCGTTTCCTATATGCTTCCGGACGCCCAAGTAATGGCCATACAGCGTTTCGTGTCCGCCGCCCAAAATAATGGGAGTGGCAGATGTGGAGAGAATATGTGCAACGGCTTCTCCCAATTCCTCCTGCGCCTGTTCAAGAAGGTTCCCTTGGCAGGTTATGTTACCTACATCGGCCAGTTTTTTTTCTTCGGGGAACTTCCAAGGGAGACTTGCGAGCGACTGGCGGATGGCATTTGGTCCTTTTGCGGCCCCCAGCCGCCCTTGGTTCCGCCTGACACCTTCCTCCGACTCAAACCCAATCAGGACGCACGTGTTATCGCTTGCAGAATTAAGCATGTCCAAGTCGGTCAATTGTACAACTTGATGGTAACGAAAACTGCTTCTTCTTTCTGTGTGATCCGTGCGGCCGGTCCACAATTCAGCTGAAACCTTGTTTGGCAATTTCCTCACCCTTTCGAAAAATCTCTACTTTTGATTATATAATGGCACATTTATTATTTCTAATATAGAATTGAAATATGTTTATAGCTTGAAGCTATAAGTGGGAAGGATGTTTCTTTTGGAACTGAAACAATTGTTGTATTTTGTCACCATTGCAGATCAGGCTAGCTACTCTAAAGCCGCACAGAAACTGCATATTTCTCAGCCTTCGCTGAGCAATGCCATCAAAAATTTGGAAAGGGAAGTTGGATCTCCTC
>DATBUB010000432.1:0-4198 GCA_036516555.1 Bacillaceae bacterium | reverse complement strand
CTTCTGTACGGTCCGCCAGGATTGGGGAAAACAACGCTCGCAGTTGTGATAGCCAATGAAATGGGTGTCAATGTCCGTACAACATCCGGCCCCGCCATTGAACGTCCCGGGGATCTGGCGGCCATCTTGACTTCACTGGAGCCGGGAGAGGTTCTTTTCATTGATGAAATTCACCGCCTGCCACGCTCAATCGAGGAAGTCCTGTACCCTGCTATGGAGGATTTTTGCCTGGATATCGTCATTGGAAAGGGGCCAGAAGCAAGATCGGTGAGACTGGACCTGCCGCCTTTCACGCTTGTCGGTGCAACAACCAGGGCAGGTGCGGTATCCGCTCCGCTCCGGGATCGATTCGGAGTCTTGTCCAGACTGGAGTATTATAATGTAGAACAGCTGACGGATATCATCGTGAGGACGGCAGAAATTTTGGCTACAGAGATAGAGTGGAATGGAGCAGTGGAAATTGCGCGGAGGTCCAGGGGGACGCCCAGGATTGCCAATCGTCTTCTCAGGAGAGTGCGGGATTTTGCCCAGGTCCGGGGGGATGGGGTCATTACCCTAAACCTTGCCGATGAAGCCCTCGGTCTATTGCAAGTCGACCGCCTCGGCCTGGATCATGTCGATCATAAACTTCTGAAGGGGATTATTGATAAATTCAGGGGGGGCCCGGTGGGCATTGACACCATTGCAGCCAGCATTGGCGAGGAACCGTCCACCATCGAAGATGTATATGAGCCGTATTTGCTTCAAATCGGCTTTTTGCAAAGGACACCGAGGGGCCGTGTTGTGACCGGCCAGGTGTACAGCCACTTTAAAATGGAGGTGCCGCAGGAATGAGCGGACTGCCCAAACTGCTGATGTTTTTGGGTGCGATCATTTTTATTGCCGGCTTCTTGATACAATTTTTAAAACTCGGGAAATTGCCGGGAGACATTGTCGTAAAAAAGGGCAATACGACGTTCTTTTTTCCGGTGATGACTTCCATCCTCATAAGCGTGGTGCTATCGGCGATTTTTTATGTTGTTGGGAGGCTTAAGTAAACCTTGAAAGTAGAAATGTTTGACTTTGAACTGCCTGAAGAACTGATTGCCCAGGTTCCTTTGGAAAATCGGGCGGCCAGCAGGCTGATGGTGCTTGATAAAGAAACAGGAGCCATTCAACATGACGTGTTCAAGCATGTGACAAGATATATCAAACCAGGCGACTGCCTTGTATTAAACGATACAAAAGTGCTTCCGGCAAGGCTTTTCGGAACGAAAGCCGATACCGGCGCCAATATTGAAGTCCTTCTGCTGAAGCAGCTGGAGGGTGATACTTGGGAGACACTCGTCAAGCCGGCAAAGAGGGTAAAGGAAGGGACAGTCATCACTTTCGGAGATGGCCAGCTGAAGGCAACCTGCCTTAAGACGGAAGAGCACGGGGGCAGGGTGATGGAGTTCCAGTACCAGGGGATTTTTTACGAGGTGCTTGAAGCGCTCGGAGAGATGCCTCTTCCGCCGTATATAAAGGAACAGCTGGATGACCGGGACCGTTATCAAACGGTATACGCAAAAGAGCGGGGCTCAGCGGCAGCTCCGACAGCCGGCCTCCACTTTACCGAGGGATTGCTGGCAGGGCTGAAGGCGATGGGTGTTCATATTGCCTTCATCACCCTCCATGTGGGGCTGGGCACATTCCGGCCGGTCAGTGTGGAAAATATACAGGAACATGATATGCATTCAGAATATTACAGGGTTACGGAAGAAACAGCGAATCTGCTTAATCAAGTTCGGGAAAGAGGAGGGCGTATCATTTCGGTCGGAACGACTTCCACGCGCACGCTCGAAACGATTGCTGCTGCAAATGGCGGTACTTTTGCTCCCGGCAGCGGATGGACGGATATTTTCATTTACCCGGGATATACATTCAAGGCGATCGATGGGATGATCACCAATTTCCATCTTCCCATGTCCACGCTCATCATGCTTGTCAGCGCACTTGCAGGACGTGAAAATGTGCTGAACGCATACAGGACGGCTGTTCAGGAAAAATATCGCTTCTTCAGCTTCGGGGATGCCATGCTGATTATTTAAGATAGGGAAAGGAGATGAGACGATGGCTGCCATTACGTATGAATTGATCAAGACGTGCAAACAAACGGGGGCAAGGCTGGGAAAAATCCACACGCCCCATGGTTCCTATGATACCCCCATGTTTATGCCGGTCGGTACGCTGGCCACTGTAAAAACGATGTCGCCAGAGGAATTAAAAGAGATGGGAGCAGGAGTCATCCTAAGCAATACATACCATCTATGGCTGAGACCCGGTCATGAAATCATCCAAGAGGCTGGCGGGCTGCACCGCTTCATGAATTGGGACCAGGCGATATTGACGGACTCAGGAGGCTTCCAGGTATTCAGCCTGAGCGAGTTCAGGAAAATTGAAGAAGAGGGGGTTCATTTCCGGAATCACCTTAACGGGGACAAGCTGTTTCTGTCGCCTGAGAAGTCGATGGAGGTTCAAAATGCCCTGGGGCCGGACATCATGATGGCTTTTGATGAATGCCCTCCTTACCCAGCTTCCCATGAATATATGAAAAAGTCGGTTGAACGTACCTCCCGTTGGGCTGAAAGATGCCTGAATGCCCATAAGCGGCCAGATGAACAGGGGCTTTTCGGAATTGTACAGGGCGGAGAATATGAAGATTTGAGGAAATTGAGTGCACAAGATCTGGTTTCACTTGATTTTCCAGGATACGCCATCGGCGGCCTTTCCGTAGGAGAACCGAAAGATGTCATGAACAGGGCACTTGAATTCACGACTCCTCTGCTTCCTGCAGATAAGCCAAGGTATTTGATGGGAGTGGGTTCACCGGATTCCCTCATAGACGGCGCCATCCGCGGTGTGGACATGTTTGATTGCGTCCTTCCTACCCGCATTGCGAGAAACGGAACCCTCATGACCAGCAATGGCCGGCTTGTGGTGAAAAATGCCGCTTACGCCCGGGATTTTAGTCCTATCGATGAACATTGCGACTGCTATGTGTGCAAGAATTATACACGTGCGTATATCCGCCATTTGATAAAATGTGATGAAACGTTCGGAATTCGACTTACGACTTATCATAACCTATATTTTCTGTTAAAATTAATGAAGCAAGTCAGGAATGCGATCCTCGAAGATCGTCTTGGTGACTTCAAAGAAGAATTTTTTGAGCGGTACGGGTTCAACCGTCCCGACGCTAAAAATTTCTGATAAAGGCGATATAGAGGGGAGGGAAATCGTACATGGAAATGATCATGAATTTAATGCCGTTTATTTTGATGTTTGTCCTGTTCTACTTTTTGCTGATCAGACCAAACCAAAAGAGGCAAAAGGCTGTTCAAACGATGCAAAGCAATTTGCAAAAAGGGGACAAGATCGTCACGATCGGTGGCCTTCACGGCACAGTTGATGCCCTGGATGAAGGAAAAGTCGTCATTCTCTGCGGCGACGGCAGCCGTCTTACATACGACCGTGCTGCAATTCGGGAAGTACAGGAATCAGCCGGCAAATGATAAAAGAAAAAAGAAGCGGTCAAATATCTGACAATGCTTCTTTTTTATGTTTTGATTCATGGGCGTGCATGCTTTGGCCCCGATAATATATTGACACCCAGCACTCCGCCCATCATGGCAGTCAGGATGTAGCATGTGTAATAAATGAACTGTTCGGCTGAGAACAGGGTCCCATGCCCCAAATATTGATATAAAAACACAACAAGGGAATAAACGATCCCTGTTGCCGCTCCCAATAGCCAGCCCCTTTGTTTTCCTTTGCCCCCGCATATGAACCCTCCTGCAAAGACATTGAAAAAAGAAATGATGGTGACAAGCAGCCGGATCGATGTTTCCTCCGTACTCGTGAAATATAAAATAAGCGAAAAGACAAAACTGGAAATGGCCGCAATCACCAATATGGCTGTCACTCCGTAAACAATCGATACACCAAGCTTCTTTGCTTCGATCTTCTTTCACTCCCTTCAACCGTGGTGCCAGGCACCCCGGGGACAGGTTCAATTGAACCTGTCCCCGGAGTGCCTGGTTCAATTGAACCTGTCCCCTTTTACATGCATATTCGGAAACTGGTTTTTTAGAATGATTTTTTCAATGAATCGGTTGCATACTAAGGCAGATAAGATGTATCGGAAAGGGGGATATGGCAATCGAAAAGCTGCTGAGAT
>DATBUB010000431.1:0-2214 GCA_036516555.1 Bacillaceae bacterium | reverse complement strand
ATTCCAACCTGTCGTTCTTAATAAAGTGCAACTTTCATTCCCAAAGCTTAATTTCCATAAAGAATCCGGTTTTAATGTCCCAATCCTTCAAATAATGTGCAAATCACTTACTAAAAGGACCTCGCGAAAACGCAGGTCCTTTTCTTATTCCCAATCGCCGAACCAGTCGGTCATTTTTTGCCTTGCTTTTTCTTTCGTTTCGTCATTGACGGATTCATACAGCTTACCAAGGGCCGCGATCAGGATGGCGGCATCGTCGCCCAACCCAATCCCAGGGATGAAATCCGGAATCACATCAAGAGGAAAAATAAAATAGCCGAGTGCCCCGAGGATGACAAGCCGCGACTTTCTCGGCATGGCAGGACTGTTTAAAGCGTAATAAAGGACAAGTCCTGCGTGCAGAGCTTTCTTCGCCATTTTGCCGCCCGTTCTTTTCAGCTTGTCCAAAAATTTGGGTTCTGAATAATGCTGGTCCATGTTCTGGATGCTCTTTTCAAAATCCGGTTCAGGAAGCGGCATAATTTCATTGCTGTCACTATTTGTGTTCAATTCCGGTCACTCCTTTGCAACAGAAAATCTTCTCTTTACCATACCCAAAATGAGAGTATTGAAGCAACCGGAGAAGATTTTTTTGTATATCAAACCGGTTTCCATGTTACCTTTTTCGGAACCCAGACACCCTTTTTATACACCCAAAGCGCCTCAACCGTACCTAGACGATCCGCATGATAAGCTCCGCTGATTTGCTGAAAGCTTCTCAGTCCAGCCTTCCCTCTTACCTTTTCGATCTTGAAAAATGCGATGGGGTCCACCATCAGTTCCCGGGGCTCATTCAGCTGGCCGTTTTTCATATATACACCAGAGGCAATGTAGTCCGCCTTGCGGTCAGACAAATCGAGGATGATCGGTTTCCTGATCCCCGGAATTTTCAAGGAAGCCTTGAATTCGTTTTGAAAGGCTCCTTCAATCGGAAACGATTCGGGTAGAGGAATTTCTTGGATTTCCGCATTTATTGCTGTGTGCAAGGCTGAATTGTACAGCCCTCCGCTGCCCCCTGTGGCACTGGAATATAGAATATCGTCCACACCGTCATGATTCAGGTCGGCAAACTCCAAGGTCGGCTCGTAGCCGCCTTCATAATCAATCCGGAGCGGCCTGGCATCCGGCAGCTCGATCTCAGCCCAAATTTCTTTATAAAAAGCAGCATTATCATCAAACGGAATGCCATATACGATGATCTTCTCGGGTTTCCCATCGCCTGTCACATCGTGTCGGTATTCCAGGAGGGCTTCCTGGGCAGAGGCACTAGTGGCTGAAACGGAAAGCGTGCTTCCCAGAACAGAAATAAAAAGCATGAACAAAAAGTTTCTCATATGGCCCACTCCATGTTTTTAGGTTTATTTTTCACCATGGAGGGTGGAAATATGTAACAATCACTACAATTTCATTTGCGATTTCAGTTGCTGAAAATCGACATTTTCATAGTAAGCATTTTTCACCAGAATGTTTGGCCCTAGACACTTGACTGCGGGACAGTGGCAATTCAGCGATTTTGCGAGAGGCTGGCTGATCCAACGATCGTACATGTCAGGAAGCGTTTCTTTCTGTATATTCCCGAGCGGAGGCATATCCCCGAAATCGGTGACAATGACATCTCCTGTAAAAATATTTACGTTCAAACGCGACCTTCCGTCCGGATCATTGCGGAGCGAGACGTTCTTGCTGCTGTACAGGCGCTGCAGTAATGCAAGGTCCTCCTGTTGGCTGCTGCACGCATAAAAAGGAAGGGTGCCAAACAGCATCCAGATTTCTTCATTCCGGTAATCCAGGATCCGATGGATGGCTTCCCTTAGTTCTTCTAGTGATAGCACTTCAAGATCAGCCGCAAAATCGCTGGGATACATCGGGTGAATTTCATGCCTTGCACATTTCATTTCTTCCACGACTTGTTTGTGGATGTTTTCCAAATACGGCAGAGTCCTCTTATTGAGCATCGTTTCCGCAGAAACGAGCACACCCTCTTCCGCAAGGGCCCTGCTATTGTCAATCATGCGCTGAAATTGCGCAGCTCTCCGCTCGCGCGGGGGCTTCTTCTCCATATTGGCAAAACCGCCATCAATAAAATCATCCACCGTTCCCCAGTTGTGTGAGATGTGCAGCACATCCAGATACGGCGCAATCTGCAAATAACGGTCCAGCGGCATCGTCAAGTTG